>DASUPQ010000417.1 GCA_036280995.1 Actinomycetota bacterium
AAGGCCTGGAAGGGGGAGGCGGCCAACGGCCCAGCGGCCCAGCGGGCCTTCCACCACCGGGCCCGGCTCAACAGCGCCGCCCGGACCGGCCGCTACCAGCCCGAGATGGAGACCAGCGACGCCTAGCCAGACCATGACCCCTGACCCGACCGCCCCACCCGCCCCGCCAGCGTCTGGGGAGTCACTCGCCGACACCCTGGCCCGGCAGGTCACGACCCGCCCCCGCCAGGGCCCGGCAGCCGACCTCGTGGTCCACAGCCTCCACGAACTCGGAGCGGTCGACCGGGCCGTCTACGAGGCGGTGGCCCGCACCCCCACCGGCACCCTCGACGGGCCCGTGCGCCGGCTCTCGGCCGCGGCCGACAAGTCGAAGCTGTGGCTGGGCATCGCCGCCGCGGTGGCCCTGGCCGGGGGCAAGCGCGGCCGCCGGGCGGCGCTGGAGGGGGTGGTGGCCATCGGCGTCAGCTCGGCCACCATCAACCTGGGGGTCAAGCCGGTCGCCCGCCGCCGCCGCCCCGACCGGGTCCGGCCGGCCCTGTTCGAGCACCGCCACGTCCCCATGCCCGGCTCGACCTCGTTCCCGTCGGGCCACGCCGCCTCGGCGTTCGCGTTCGCCTACGCCGTCGGCCGCCACCTGCCGGCCATAGCCGTGCCGATCCGCCTGCTCGCCGCCGCCGTCGCCTACTCCCGGGTCCACACCGGCGTCCACTACCCGGGCGACGTGGTGATCGGCTCGGACGCCGGCTCCGGCACGGCGGCCATGGTCGCGGCCGTGGCCGACCGCGCCGCCCGCTCCCGGGCGGTCAGCGGTCGTGCTCGGTGAGATGGTCGATGCAGACGGTGACGGCCAGCACCAGGGCGTCGTTCTGGCCCGGGACCACGGCCACGCCGTAGGTGTCGCGGACCCGGAACCAGCGCTTGGAGATGTTGGCCACCGGCATGCCGTCCTGGCTGATCTGGTACTCGTGGTCGAGGATGTTGCCCTGGACCTCGAGGCGGCCCCCGCCCTCCAGGTCGACGGTGAAGCGGTCCCGCAGGGGCGTGATCATCGCCTTGCGGACGGTGGCCACCTTGTCGTCGCCGCGCTCGATGACCATGGTGTTGCGGGCCCGCAGCAGCCGCTTCTGCAGCTTGAGCAGCTCCTGGCCGTGGGCGTCCTTGATGACCACGGTGTCGCGCACCCGCAGCACCTTGTCGTCGACCAGGAAGATCCGCTCGCCGCGGTCGTTCTCGATCCAGAAGTCGTCGCCTACAGAGAGCAGCTTCTCCCGGAGCTGGTAGCGGGTGCCGGCCGGCGCCCCCTCCGGGGGCTCGTTCCGTCGCGCTCGTCGCCTGAACATCGATCCCCTCCCGTGGTGAGCCGCCACCGTCCCACCGGGCCGGCCGCGCGGTCATCACCCGCTCGGGGTGATTCACCCGGTCCGGGTGACGACGGCCCACCCGACCCACCGGCATCCTGCCGGTATGGCTGAGGCATTCGGCTGGGGAGCGATCGGGGCGGCCGCCCTGCTCGTCGGCGCCCTGATCGCCTACCTGCTGGCGCCGGGCCGGCGGGTCATCGCGGTGGTGATGGCGCTGGGGACGGGCCTGCTGATCGGCTCGGTCGCCTACGAGCTGGTCGACGACGCCCTGGAGCACCAGGCCGTCGTCTGGGTGGCGGCGATGGTCCTGGTCGGCGCCCTCGTCTTCACCGGCGGCGACTGGCTGCTGGACCGTGGCGGCGGCGAGGACCGCAAGGACGCCACCGGCGCCCAGGCCGACGGGTCGCCGCTGGCGATCGTGCTCGGCTCGGTCCTTGACGGCATCCCCGAGTCGTTCGTCCTCGGCCTCACCGTCCTCCAGGGCGGGGTCAGCGTGTCCCTGCTCGCCGGGGTCGCCCTGTCGAACCTGCCCGAGGGCATGTCGTCCTCCAGCGGCCTGAAGGCGGCCGGCTGGCCCCAGGGCCGGGTCCTGACCATGTGGTCGGTGGTGGTGCTCGTCTCGGGTGTGGCCGCCGCCGCCGGCTACGCCATGCTCGGCCCGGCCAGCGGCCGCACCGGCGCGCTCGTCCAGGCGTTCGCCGGCGGGGCCCTGCTGGCCATGCTGGCCGACACCCTGCTGCCCCAGGCCTACGCGGTCGAGGGCGTGCTCACCGGCACCCTGGTCGTCATCGGGTTCGCGATCTCGCTGGCCCTGTCCGCGGCCTGAGCCGGCGATGGCGACCAAGCGGTCCCGGATGCGCGAGCGGCGCGAGCAGCTGGAGGCGATGCTGGTCACCGGCCAGGCCCGGCTGGAGCGGGCCCGGTCGCGGAGCATGGTCGTGGACACCATGGTCGGCGTCGTCCGGCGTGAGCGCCCGGTCGCGGTCGGGATCCTGGCCGCGTCCCTGGCCTTCCGCCTGTTCGCCATGCTGGTCCCCCTCTGCTACGTGCTGGTGGCCGGGCTCGGCTTCGCCGCCGACCGGGCGGCCGAGGAAGCCAGCCCGCGGGGCGGCAACCGGCTCGGCGACCTGGTGATCGCCTCGGTGGCCGCCGCCACCCGCACCTCGGGCCGGGGCCGCTGGCTGGCCCTGATCCTGGGCGGGGTGGCGACGCTGGTGGCCGCGTCCGCCGTCCTGGAGGTGCTCCGCTGGGTGCACCTGCTGGCCTGGCGGATGGCGCCGGCCCGGGGCCATGTCAGCCGCTGGCTGGTGCTCGGCCTGGTCACCGGCCTCGCCGTGGCCAGCCTCACCGCGACCCTGGCCGAGCAGGCCCGGGCCGACGCCAAGGGCCTGGCCAGCGAGGTGACGGTGCTCTTGACCACCGCCGGGGTGCAGCTGGTGGTCCTGGCCGTGCTGTGGCTGGCCCTGACCATGGCCATGCCGCGGCCCATTGGCGTGGCCTGGACGGCCATGGTCCCGGGGGCGTGCCTGTTCGCGGTCGGGTACATGGCCTTCGCCCTGACCGTGAGCCTGTACTTCGCCCCCCGGGCGGCCCGGGCGTCGACGGTCTACGGGTCGCTCGGGGTGGCCCTGACCCTGCTGGTGTCGCTGTTCCTGTTCGCCCGCCTGGCCGTGGCCGCGGCCGAGCTCAACGCCATCCTGTGGGAGCGGCGCCACGCCTCCCGATCGGCCTAGCCGGGCAGCAGGCCCAGCCCGTCGATCAGCTCGACCTCGTTCCAGTGCTGGCGGAAGCTCCGGATGCGGTCGCCCTCGAACTCGGCGACGAGCACGCCCCGCAGCTCGAGCCGGCGGCCGGTCGGCTCGACTTCGACGTCCTCGTCCAGGGCCAGGACGCCGGTGTGGGTGGCGGCCACCCGCCACTCGGCGATCAGCTTGTCCCCCACCGCCTCAACCGGGTCCAGCACGAGGTCGATGTCGGAGAAGGCGCCCGAGCGGCCGCGCAGGTCGGCGGTGAGCTCGTCCCGCGAGGACACCTCCATCACCGGCGACCAGCCGGTCACGTCCTCGGTGTAGACCTGTTTCGATCAGGGACTCGTCGCCGGTGACCGCCGCGTGCATGGCGTCCCGGAGCACGTCGGTCCGGGCGGCCCTGTCGGTCATGGACAGCTCCTCCCTTCCCGGTCGTCGCTCAGAGGCCCAGCGCGCGCCTTGGCGGCGGTGAACTCCTCGTCGGTGAGCGCCCCCGACTCGTGCAGGCGGGCTGGCCGCCCCCGCGGCCAGCCGCAGGAGGGGTCGGCGGGGTCGGAGGACAGGCCCATCGCGTCCTCCTCGGCTGGGTGGTCTTACGCAAGGACGCCTCAGCCCGAGTCGGCCGGGGGGTCCGGGAGGCGCCCGACCTCGACCAGCTCCAGGCCGAGGGCCTGGATGCGGTCGAGCAGCCCGTACAGGGCGGCCTGGTCCTCGACCGGGCCGTGCAGCACCGTCTCCACCGGCTCCACCGACGCGTGCATGCCCTCGAAGGCGGCCACCAGCGAATCGGTCAGGCGTCCCCTGACGCGGATCTCGTAGCTCCCGCCCCCATCCGGCACGCGCACCTCCCCGACGGCCGCCCTCCCCGACATGGTGGCGGCACCCAGGGTGAGCGGACTTCACCCGAACGGGGTGATTCACCCCCGAGGGTGACGACAGATCATCCGGGCGCCCGCCATCGTCGGTCGTGGAGAGGAGGTGGGATCCGAGATGGGCGCGGCCATCGGAGACGTCCTTGGCCTGGCCGCCGGGGTCGCCGTCAGCCCCCTGCCGATCGTGGCCATGATTTTGGTCCTGGCCACCCCGCGGGGACGGGTCAACGGCATCGTGTTCGGCCTCGGCTGGGTGCTCGGGCTGGCCGTGCTCGGCGCCGTCGTCCTGGCCCTGGCCGGGCCGGCGGACGCCTCCGACGGCGGCGAGCCGGCCGCCTGGACCGGCTGGCTGAAGCTGCTGCTGGGCGTGCTGGCGCTGCTGCTGGCGGTCAGGCAGTGGCGGGGCCGGCCCGCCCCGGGCAGCGAGCCGCAGATGCCCAAGTGGATGGCGAACATCGACCGGCTCAAGCCTGGCGGGGCGCTCGGTCTCGGAGCCCTGCTGTCGGCGGTCAACCCCAAGAACGGCGGCCTGACGATCGCCGCCGCGGCCACCATCGCCGGCACCGGGCTGGCCGGCGGCGAGCAGGCGGTCGTGCTGGCCGTGTTCGTGCTGATAGGCTCCGCCGGCGTCCTTGCCCCGCTCATCGTCTACCTGGTTGCCGGTGAGGGAGCGGCCCGGACCCTCGACAGCTGGAAGGCCTGGGCCGCCACCCACAACGCGGCCGTGATGGCCGTCCTGTTCCTGGTTTTCGGCTTCAAGCTCGTCGGTGACGGCCTCGCCGTCCTGTTCTGAAAGGAGAAGCGATCATGAGCGACCTGCCGCTGCCTGACCAGGTGGCCGGGGTCCAGTCCCGCGACGCCCTCCGGGGAGTGACCCGCAGCTGGTGGCTGTTCCTGATCCTCGGGGTGCTCTGGATCCTGTTCGGGATGTTCGTCCTGTCCTACAACGTGGGCAGCCTGCTCGCCCTGGCCGTCTTCGCCGGCGTCACCTTCATCATGACCGGGATCAACCAGATCCTGTCCTTCGGCCGGGTGGAGGGCGGATGGCGCTGGCTGTTCCTGGTCGGCGGCGTCCTGTCGATCCTGGCCGGGATCATCGCCTTCGTCTGGCCGGGACGGACGCTGCTGGTGATCTCCGTGGTGCTGGCCTGGTTCCTGGTCTTCAAGGGCATCGTCGACATCATCGCCGCCTTCTCCAACCACGGCCGGCCCTGGTGGTGGGTGACGCTGATCCTGGGGATCCTGGAGCTGCTGCTGGGCATCTGGGCGGCCGGGTACCCGGGCCGGTCGCTGATCGTGTTCGTCAACCTGGTCGGCATCTACGCCATCTTCTACGGCTTCACCGAGCTGTTCGCCGCCTTCGACCTGCGCGGGCTGGGGCGGAGCCTGGACCGGCTGCCGCCGGAGCGGCCGGCCGTGTGAGTCACAGCAGCTGGAGCTGGCGGGCGCGCCTGACCGCGTCCCAGCGCCGGTTGGTGTCGAGCTTGCGGTAGATGCTCTTGATGTGGGTCTTCACGGTGTTGACGGAGACGTACAGCTCGTCGGCGAGCTCCCCGGCCGAGAGCCTGCTGGGCAGGTAGCGCAGCACCACCTGCTCGCGCTCGCTGAGCGGCGCCACCAGCGGCGGCGGGGCGGCCGCCCCGCCCTCGGCCCCCGTTCCTGAGGGCTAGCGCACCGCCGGCCGCTCGCTGGACGCCGCCTCCGGGGACGCGGGCTTCGGCGGTTGCGCCGGGATCGCCGCCCGGCGCGACGGCTCCACGGCGACGATGATGCGCGCGTGGCGGTCGTAGGTGAGGTAGCTCCAGATCCAGTTGACCAGCACGGCGATCCGGCTGCGGAAACCGATGATGTAGGCCAGGTGCAACGCCAGCCACATGTACCAGGCCAGCACACCCCGGAACCTGGCCCCGTTGGGCAGCTCGGTCACGGCGGCGTTGCGGCCGATGGTGGCCATGATTCCCTTGTCCTTGTACTCGAAGCCGGTCCGGGGCTCGCCGTTGAGGGTCCGGCCGATCTGGAGGGCGGCGTGCTTGCCCTCCTGGATGGCCGGCTGGGCGACCTGGGGCAGCAGCCCGCCCTTGCCGTCGCCCGCCCCGGCCAGGTCGCCGACCACGAACACCTCGGGCCGTCCGGGGACGCTCAGGTCGTCGCCGACCAGGATCCGGCCGCCGCGGGTCTGCTCCAGCCCGAGGACGTCGGCCAGCGGGTTGGCCCGCACCCCGGCCCCCCAGATCAGCGTCCTGGTCGGGATCACGGTGCCGTCCTTGAGCACGACCTCGTCGGGGGTGGCGTTGGACATGGCCTGCCCGAGCCGCACCTCCACCCCGCGCTTCTCCAGGATGTCGAGGGCGTGCCTGCGGGAGCTGGGGTGGAAGGGCGCCAGCAGGTGGTCGGTGGCCTCCAGCAGCACCACCCTGGACTGGTTGATGTCCAGCTCGGGGAAGTCATGCACGAGCACGTGCTTGAACAGCTCGTGGAGGGCGCCGGCCATCTCCACCCCGGTGGGGCCGCCGCCGACCACCACCACGGTGAGGGCGCCCTTGTCGATCATGGCCGGGTCGGTCTCGGCCAGCTCGAACTGGTGCAGCAGGTGCGCCCGGAGCCGCAGGGCGTCGGGCATGGTCTTGAGCGGGAAGCTGTGCTCCTCGACCCCCGGGATCCCGAAGGTGGCCGTGGTCGCGCCGGCGGCCAGGACCAGGTAGTCGTAGCCGATGCGGCCGCCCTCCTCGGTCAGGACCTGCCTGGCGTCGAGGTCCACCCCCGACGCCGTGCCCATCCGCACCGAGGTGCGGCGGTAGCGGCGCACGATGCCCCGCACCGGGTGGGCGATGTCGGCCGGCTGGACCACGCCGGTGGCCAGCTGGTACAGCAGCGGCTGGAACAGGTGGTAGTTGTGCTGCTCCAGGAGGGTGACCCGCACCGGGGGCGTGACCTTGGCGAGGGTCTTGACCACCGCCAGCCCGGCGAACCCGCCGCCGACGACGACGACGTGGGGCGACCCGTTCCGGCCCCTGAGCTTCGACATCGCTCCGCCTTCCTCCGCCTGATCGTTCAATCCCGAGTATGCCCGGTATGGTCGTGGCCGGAACAAGTGGGAGGTGACCCATGACCGGAAGAGCGGACGAGAGCTTCGGCGCCCTCGCCCAGGCGTGGTCCGACTCCCTCCAGCGGCTGCTGACCGACCAGGCGGAGAGCGGCCGGGCCGCCCTGGAGTCGCTGTCGTCCACACTGGCCGCGACCGAGGAGGCCCTGGCCAGCCAGGAGGAGACCAACCGGGCCCTGCGCAAGAGCCTGGCGGCCTTCCGGGAGGTGATCGAGCAGGCCGGCGCCACCCAGGAGCGCAGCACCCGGCTCATCCAGGCCGCCCTGGAGAGCTTCGCCGCCACCACCCAGGCGCAGCTGGAGCTCACCAAGGCCTTCATGGCGCCCATGGGCGCCCAGCCGGAGGCCTTCGGCAACCTGGTCCAGGAATGGAACGACGCCTTCCTGCGGCTGCTGGAGGCCGCCCCCGGCGTCCAGCCGAGGCGGCCGGAGCCGGAATGAGCCCGTCTGCGCCGAAGGACATGGAATGGGTGGCCGGCGGCCGCTTCCTGATGGGCTCCGAGGATTTCTATCCCGAGGAGCGGCCCGTCCACGAAGTGGCGGTCGGCGGGTTCTGGGTCGACCGCCACCCGGTCACCAACGCCCAGTTCCGGCGCTTCGTCAAGGCCACCGGGTACGTGACCGTGGCCGAGCAGCCCCCCGACCCGGCCGACTACCCCGACGCCGACCCCGACCTGCTGGTCCCCGGCGCCCTGGTCTTCCAGCCCACCACCGGGCCGGTCGACCTGCGCGACTGGCGAAACTGGTGGGCGTGGGTGCCGGGGGCGAGCTGGCGCCATCCGGAGGGGCCGGGGTCGACCCTCCACGGCCGCGACCTCCACCCCGTGGTGCAGGTCTGCCACGCCGACGCCCAGGCGTACGCCGACTGGGCCGGCAAGGCGCTGCCCAGCGAGGCCGAGTGGGAGTACGCGGCCCGCGGCGGGCTCGAGGGCAAGGTGTACACCTGGGGGGACGAGCCCACCCCCAAGGGCCGCCAGATGGCCAACACCTGGCAGGGCGAGTTCCCCTGGCGGAACCTGCTGCTCGACCGGTACGAGCGGACCTCGCCGGTGGGGTCGTTCCCGCCCAACGACTACGGCCTGTCCGACATGGCCGGCAACGTCTGGGAGTGGACCAGCGACCGCTTCACGGCCAGCCACGACAACGACGCCTGCTGCGCCCCGCACGACCCCCGGGAGACGATCCCCCGCAACGTCATCAAGGGCGGCAGCCACCTCTGCGCCCCCAGCTACTGCCTGCGCTACCGGCCGGCGGCCCGCCAGGGGGAGGCGGTCGACACCGCCACCAGCCACATCGGCTTCCGCTGCATCCTGCGGTCAGCCCCGGGCGGCCCGGGCGACCAGGCGGGCGGCGGCAAAGGCTGAGCTGTTCAGGGCGGCGTGGACCACCGCCGGGGCGAGCACGCTGTCGGCCCGGAAGCGCAGCCAGGTGAAGCCGAGGCCGGCCACGGCGGTGACCCCGACCGAGGCGGCCACGGCGGCGGCGGTGCGGGCCGGGTCGTCGCGGACGGCCGCGCCGGCGCGGTTGAGCCCGATGGTGTCCAGGGTCGGCAGCACGTGCCAGCAGCCGAACAGGGCCGAGCTCACGGCGGCGGCCCGCACCCGGGAGTGGCGCTGGAGGAGCAGGCCGCACAGCACCCCCCGGAACAGCAGCTCCTCGGTCACGGCCGTGCCGAAGGGGATGCGGACCAGGGTGTGGTACAGCGCGTAGCCGGTCCCCCCGGTCGTCCCCCGCTCGTCCAGGAACCAGCGCCGGGTCGCCGGCAGGGCGGCGCCGAGGGCGACCGCGCCGGCCACCGGCGTGGCAGCGGCCAGCCCCACCCGCAGACCCCGGCCGGCCCGGTGGCGGGCCAGGCCCAGGTCGGCCGCCGGCACCCGCCGGGTCCGCGCGGCCAGCACCGACAGGCCGGCCGCGGCCAGGTTGGCCGGCACGTAGGCTCGGTGGGGGACCACCCGGTTGATGGCCGCGTTCCAGGCCAGCAGGGCGGCCGCGGCGGCCAGCTCGGCGGCGGCGAGGGGCTGGCGCCCGGCCGGGGGGGTCACCGCGGGCCCTTGTCGCGGCCGGGCGGGTCGTCGCCGCCGGTCGCCTCGGGGAGGAAGGTCACCTGGACCCGCTGCTCGGGCCGGCGCTCCTCGGTCCGGGCGAGGGCGGTCAGCACCTGCCGGTCCGGCTCGGTGAGCGGCGGCTGGAGCATGCTGCGGGGCCACAGCCTCCTGGCCAGGACGACGTTGATCTCGGCCGCGTACAGCACCAGCTGGGAGCCGAGATACAGCCAGCCCAGCAGCACGATCACCACCGCGAACACCCCGTAGACGAGGTTGGCCTGCTCCAGCTGGCGGCCGACGATGGTCACGCCGAGGCTCTGGAGCACGCTCCAGCCGAGCGCCCCGATGGCCGCGCCCGGTAGCAGCCGGCGCCAGCGGACCGCCTTGCCGGTCAGGACCTGGAACAGCACCGTCAGCAGCAGCAGGTTGAGCAGGAACGACCCGGCCAGCAGGTCGACCCGGCCGGCCGCGCCCGGCCCGGCGATCCCCCGCTGGGCCAGGACGGTGGCCGCCACCACCTCGCCGGCCACCAGCAGCAGCGCCCCCAGTCCCCTGGTCAGCCGCCACCAGAAGTTGGGCCGGACCCGGCGGGGGATGTTCCAGATGTCGTTCAGGGCGTCCTGGAAGCTCTGGGTGATCCCCAGCCCGCCCCACAGGGTGCCGAGGATGCCCACGACCAGGGCCAGGCCGGAGCCCTGGATGGTCCTGATGCTGCCCTCGAGCTGGGTCCCGAGCACCGGGAACTGCCTGGCCAGGGTGTCGACCACCCGCTCCTGGAGCCCGGGGTCGCTGGCCAGCGCGTAGCCGAGCACGGTGACGAAGACCAGCAGCAGCGGGAACAGGCAGAGCAGGCCGTAGTGGGCGAGCAGGGCGGCCTTCTTGCCCCCCTGGTCGTCGCCGTACTTCTTGACCACCCCGAACGGGAACCCGAGGACGCTGTGCCGCTGCTGGAACCGGTCGATCGCCCGCAGCAGGCGTTCGATGCGCTTCACCAGACCAGGGTAACAAGGCAGGCTACCTGGTGGCCGGTCAACCATGGCCATCCTGCGGTATTGAGACGAACGCCGCCCACAGATAGCCTTCGGGGCGTGGTGGCCAGAATCGGTGGGCATGGCGCGGGGGACGGGCGGGAGCCGGATCCCCGGTGGGCGGCGTCCTTCGAGCTGGTGGAGTCCAAGCTCCACCCGCCGCGGACCGGTCAGGGGATGGTGCCCAGGACCGCCCTGCTCCAGCGGCTGCTGGCCGCGCCCACGGCCCGGCTGGTGTGCGTCGTCGCCCCGCCCGGGTACGGCAAGACGACCCTGCTGGCCCAGTGGGCCGAGCGCCGCAGCGGCCAGGTCGCCTGGCTGTCGGTCGACCGGCGCGACAACGACCCGGCGGTCCTGCTGACCTACCTGGCCGCCGCCCTCGACCGGGTGGAGCCGATCGACCCGGGGATCTCCCGCCTCCTGGCCTCGCCCGGCGCCGGGGCCAGCCTGGTCGCGAGGTTCGCGGCCGGCCTCTCGTCCATGGCCAGGCCGCTGACCGTCGTCCTGGACAACCTGGAGCTGCTGGTCAACCAGGAGTGCCTCGACGCCGTGGCCGAGATCGCGCTGCGGCTGCCCAAGGGGTCGCAGCTCGTGCTGGCCTCGCGGGCCAGGCCGTCGCTGCCCGAGGCGGTGTCGCGGTCCCGGGGCCAGCTGCTCGAGCTCGGGTCCGGCGAGCTGGCCATGGACGAGCCGGAGGCGCGGGCGCTGCTGGAGCAGGCCGGGGCCCGGCTGGGCGACGCCGAGATCGCCGAGCTGCTCGACCGGACCGAAGGCTGGCCCGTCGGGCTGTACCTTGCCTCGTTCGGGGGGCCGGAGGAGGCCATGGAGGACAGCGCCAGGGTGGCGGTCGCGGGCAACGGCCGGCCGGCGGCCGGCCGGCGGCCGGCCGGCCTGCTGTCGCGCCTCTCGGAGCCGACCATGCGCTTCCTCACCCGCACGGCCGTGCTGGAGCAGCTGAGCGGGCCCCTGTGCGACGCGGTCCTCGGTGTCAGCGGGTCCCAGCAGGTGCTGGAGTCGCTGGCCGGGTCGAACCAGCTGCTGGTGGCCGTGGACCACCACCGCTGGTACCGCTACCACCAGCTGCTCCGGGAGCTGCTCCTGGCCGAGCTGGAGCGCCGCGAGCCCGAGCTGGTCCCCGAGCTCCACCTGCGGGCCGCCGACTGGTACGAGGGCGAACGGCTGCCGGAGCTGGCCGTCGACCACGCCCAGGCCGCTGGGGACGCCGACCGGGTCGCCCGGCTGGTCGCCGCCCTGGCCTTCCCGGCCTATGCCGGCGGGCGGGTCGAGACCGCCCGGCGGTGGTTCCGGTGGTTCGAGGACCAGGACCTGGTCGAGCGCTACCCGCGGGTCGCGGTCCTGGGCGCGCAGATGGAGGCGCTGCTCGGCGACGCCCCGAGCGCCGGACGCTGGGCGGCCGCGGCCGAGCGGGGGCAGAAGGCGGCGCCGGACCGTGCCCTGGACGCCTCGATCGCGCTGCTACGGACCTTCCTGTGCCGCGACGGCATGGCCGGCATGCGGGCCGACGCCGCCACCGCCTCGGCCGGGCTGGCGCCGGATGACCCCTGGCGGGCGACGGCGCTGCTGATGGAGGGGATCGCCCACCTGCTCGACGGCCAGGCCGAGCTGGCCGACCCGATCCTGGCCCGGGTGGCCGGCGTCGCCGGGCCGCTCGGGGCGACGCCCGCGGCCTCGGCCGCCCTGGCCGAGCGGGCCATCGTCGCCCTGGAGCGCCGCCGCTGGGAGGAGGCGGGCCGCCTCGCCGAGGCGGCCGTCGCCGCCCTGCGGGCCGGCCATCTGGACGACTACGCCATGGCCGCCTTCGTGCGCGCGGTGGCCGCGCGGGCGGCCCTGCACCTGGGCGACGCCCCCGAGGCCCGCCAGCATCTGGCCCGGGCCGTCCGCCTGCGCCCGCTGCTCACCGGGGCCATGCCCCACCGCTCGGTGCAGACCCTGCTGGAGCTGGGCCGCGCCTATCTGGCCCTTGACGACGCCGCCGGGGCCAGGGCGGTCGTGCGCCAGGCCGGCGAGATCCTCCGGGAACGACCCGGCCTGGGCGTCCTGCCCGAGCAGGCGGCCGAGCTGACGGCGGCGCTGGAACGGATCGGGCAGGGAGCGGTCGGGGCGTCCTCGCTGACCGCGGCCGAGCTGCGGCTGCTGCCGCTGCTCTCGACCCACCTCACCCTGCTCGAGATCGGCGAACGGCTGTACCTCTCCCGCAACACGGTCAAGACCCAGGCCGTCTCGATCTACCGCAAGCTCGGCGTGTCCTCACGCAGCGAGGCGATGCAGCGGGTCCGCGAGCTGGGGTTGCTCGGCGACTGAGGCGTGTCGGCAATGTTGATGGGACAGGCGGGCAGAGTTCGCGCCCATGGCACGAACACCCGAGAACTGACCGCTGCGCAGTGGCCAAGCTGGCCCCACTGCTGCTACCGCAACGCCCCCGAATGGGCCGCCCACCAGCCACCCACCAAAGGACCACCGCCTGATCGTCGAGGCGATCGTGGGAGACGGTGGCCAGCCGCTTTTACCGCTGGCGCCGCCAGGGCATCTGGGACCGGGTCTTGGCCGCGCTGCAGGCCGACAGCTAGGCCATGCTGCCGAAGGTCGGCTTGCCGGCGCGCTCGTAGGTGAGGTGCACGGCGCCCTTGGGGAAGGTCGCCGACTCCACCAGCCGCAGCGCGGCCGGCACCGTGCCCTCGGCGAACAGCCGCTTGCCGCTGCCGAGCAGCACCGGAAACACCCACAGATTCAGCCGGTCGACCAGATCGTTGCCCAGCAGCGTCTGCACGAGGTCCCCGCTGCCGATGACGTCCACTCGGCCGAACTCCCCCTTGAGCTGCGCCACCGCCTCGGCCACGTCGCCCTCGATCAGCCTGGAGTTGGTCCACCCCACGGTGTCCAGCGTCCGCGAGGCGACGTACTTGGGCGCGCCGTTCAGCCGGGCCGCGATCGGGTTCTCGGCCGGCTGCTTGGGCCAGTAGGCCGCGAAGATCTCATAGGTCCTGCGGCCGAGCAGCAGCGCCTCCAAGCCCGCGATGTGGTCGGTGATGACCTTCCCCGACTCCTCGTCGACATAGGGCGCCTGCCAGCCGCCGTACTCGAATCCCCCCTCACGGTCCTCGTCGGGCGCGCCGGGCCCCTGCAGGACCCCGTCCAGCGACGTGAACATATCGACGACCAGCGCTCCCATGACGTCCTCCTCGGTGGCGGCTACCGCGGCTCGGTCGTCTCCTTCAGGACCGGGCCGGCCGGTCGGGCCGGTCGTCGGCGACGGGCGGCCGCTCCAGGGAGTCGGCGTAGGTCCGCAGCACCCGGATGACCATGGCGAACAGCGGCGTCGGGTCGACGCCCAGCTCCGCGGCCCGGTTGGCCTGCGGCAGGACCTCGGTCTTGAGGAAGCCCAGCAGCTGGCGGTTCAGCTTGGCGCCGATCCCCTCGGCCACCGACATGTGGTCGAGGAACTCGTCCAGGCTCTCGGCAACCTCCGCGGCCAGGATCTCGGCATCCACCGGTGGGCCGGTGTCACCAGGAGGCATGACCGGAGGCTACCCTCCCGTGCTTGCGGCTAACCGGACCTGCCCATTCTCATCCCGATCGGGTGATGCCCGCCTCCAGGCCCGATGCCACCCTGTGCCCTTGAACGCCGCGGCGCAGGGAGGAGACACCATGGCCATCGGGCCCGTGCAGCTGCTGGTGCTGGGCTTCAAGCACCCAGACTTCACCGGCGAGATCCGCGAGGAGCTGGACCGGCTCCGAGACAACGACCTGATCCGGGTGATCGACGCCCTTGGCGTCCGCAAGGACGCCGACGGCAACGTCCAGACCCTGCACGCGAGCCAGCTCAGCGGCGACGAGCAGGCCGCCTTCGGCGCCCTGATCGGCGGGCTGATCGGCCTCGGGGCCGCCGGCGAGGAAGGCTTCGAGCTGGGCGCCGAGCGCGGCGCCGAGGCCGTCGCCGAACGGGGCGGGGTGTTCGACGAGGAGGAGGCCTGGGACGTCGTCGAGGAGATCCCTCCCGACACCGCCGGCCTGCTGGTGCTGCTGGAGCACCGCTGGGCGATCGGGCTGCGGGACGCGATCGCCCGCGCCGGCGGGTTCCGCCTGGCCTCGGAGTTCATCAGCCCGCTGGACCTGGTCGCGATCGGGCTGGTGTCGGCCGAGGAGGCCGAGGCGCTGGCGGCGGCCGACAGCGGCGCCGTCTGAGGCAGACAGGACAAAGGAGGAGCCATATGCTCGGGGTGAATCGCCGGGTGGCGCGCCGCAGCGGGCGCCGCGCGGGGCGGCGGTCGGCCCGCCGCGTGGTCCGCCGCCGGTTCTGAGCCGGCCGGGAACAACGAGGAGGAGCGGGATGGGCATGAGGTCGCCGAACGCCGGCATCGGGGGCCGCACCCAGCAGGCAGGGACGCTGGCGGCGGCGACCATCATGCCCATCACCTTCCAGCCGACGCTGATGCCGCGCAGCGCGCTCGACCAGGCGCTGGTCACCGGCATCAGCACCAGCCTCAACTACGCCTTCGCGGCCCTCATCCAGGACTCCATCGAGGCGGCGGCGCTGCGCGGGGCCGGCCGGACCGGGACCGACCCGGCCACGGTCGACCGCCGGACCTGGCGGCGGGCCAGCGTCGTGCTCGACCTGGCCGCCATCGGCGCCGGCCTGGCCGTCCAGAGCGCCCTGCGGCCCAGGCCGGACGAACGGCTGCCGCGCGGGGGGGCGCGGACGGCCGCCTGGTGGCTGGCGGCCACCGGCCTGTCGGGGGCGATCGTCGGCGTGGTGCAGGAGCTGACCGCGCGCCCGGGCGACACCCAGGACCACTCGTTCCCGGCGGCGACGTTCGCCGGCGCGGCCATGGCCGCGATCAACGACTACCGGCGCCGGCGCTGGGAGCGCCAGTTCCCTGGGGTGGGGACGGACGACGACGCGCCGGTGTCGGCGGCCAAGGCCTTCGCCATGAGCCTTGTGGTGACCGCCGCCCTGACCGGGCTGGCCGCCGGCGAGCGCCTGTTCGCCACCGGCGTCGGGCGTGCGGCCGAGCGGGTCCTGCCCGGCCACGAGCGGCTCTACCGGCCGCTCGGCCACCTCGCCGCCCTGTCGGTTCTCGGGGGGGCCCTGTACGAGATGCTGCGGCGGGTCGACCACAGGATCGAGCGGGGGGCCGAGGAGATCGAGGCCGCCTACTCCATCCCGCCGACCTCGCCGCTGGTCAGCGGCGGCCCCGGCAGCGGCGTGGCCTGGGACACCCTCAGCCGCCAGGGCCGGCGCAACGTGGCCACCAAGGTCACCGCCGACCAGATCGAACAGGTCATGGGCGAGCCGGCGCTGGCCGAGCCCATCCGCGTCTACGTCGGCCTGGAGAGCGCCCCCACCGAGGCCGAGCGGGTCGCCCTGGCCATCGCCGAGCTGGAGCGCACCGGCGCCTTCGACCGGTCACTGCTGATGGTGATCTCCCCCACCGGCACCGGCTACGTGAACTACGTGGCCGTGGAGAGCGCCTCCTACCTGTCCCGCGGCGACATCGCCTCGGTGGCCATGCAGTACTCGCTGCGGCCCTCCCCGCTGTCGCTGGACCGGGTGGCCGAGGGCCGCCACCACTACCGCATGCTGATCGACGCCATCCACAACGCCCTGGCCGAGCGGCCCCCGGAGAAGCGGCCCCGGGTGGTGCTGTTCGGCGAGAGCCTGGGCGCCTGGACCAGCCAGGATGCCTTCGCCCACCGCGGCACCCAGGGGCTGCTGAACGCCGGCGTTGATCGGGCCCTCTGGATCGGCACCCCCTACATGAGCAAGTGGAAGGAGGAGGTGCTTCACGGCGATCGGCCCGACGTCGACCGCTCCCTGGTCGGCCGGTTCAACGACTTCGGCGAGGTCGAGGCCCTGGACCCCGAGGCCCGCCGCCGGCTGCGCTACGTCATGATCACCCACGCCAACGACGCCGTCGGCCACTTCGGGCTCGACCTGCTCGTCCGGGCGCCCGACTGGCTGGGGCCGGCCGCCACCCGCGCGGCCACCGTGCCCGGCGCCGAGCAGTGGCGCAGCCCGACCACCTTTGTCCAGACGCTGATCGACATGAAGAACGCCGCCAACGTCATCCCCGGGGAGTTCGAGGCCAGGGGCCACGACTACCGCGCCGACCTGGCCCGCTTCGTCCGCGAGGTCTACGCGCTGCCGGCCAGCGACGAGCAGCTCGCCGCCGTCGAACAGGCCCTGCGCGCCGCCGAGCTCGAACGCAAGCGCGTGCTCGACGCGGCCAAGGCGGCGGCCCAGGCAGCGGTCAAGGACGGCGACGACGGTCAGGCCGGCGGGTCGGGGTCAAGCTCCTCGAAGGCGACGTCGAGGTCGTAGCCGATCGGGAGCGCGACGTCGGGCGTCGCCTGCACCACCCGGGCGATCCCGCTGATCGGCGCCACCGCGATCATGGTGCCCAGGATCTCGTCGGTGGTGGCGCCGGCGTCGAGGGCGGCGCCGACGTTCCACTGGTAGGAGACGGGTGCCGCCCCCAGGGCGAGCAGGGCGGCCAGGCGGACCAGGGCGTGGGTCTTGGGGCTCAGCCGGAGCGCCTCGTCGTCGTCGCCCAGGCTGGTGTTGAGGTTGACGGCGAGGACGGACTCGATGAACGCCTCGTCGTGCAGCGCCAGACGGCGAAGCTGCTCCTCATGTGCCGCCATCGGCCATCGCACCTCCCTACTCCACCAGCAGGCCCAGGTCGCGGGCGTGGCGGATGGCCTCGCTGCGCGACGACACGCCGAACTTCCGGTAGATGGACATGGCTTGCGACTTCACGGTGTGCTGGGACAGGTACAGCTGGACCCCGATCTCCCGGAACGAGTAGTGGGTCCCCAGCAGCCGCAGGAGCCGCACCTCGGCCGTGGTCAGCGCCGACGCCCCGACGGCGTCCATCCGCATGGTGTCGAGCTGGGCGTGCAGCTCGGCCGCCTGGTCCCGCAGCAGCCCGAGCCGGGGCCGCCGCGACAGGAGGTCGTCCACCTCCCACAGCATCGTCCTGGCCGCGACCGCGTCGGTGAGGACCAGGTAGGTCCGGGCCATCTCCAGGCGCACCTGGACGGCCAGGTGGGGCAGGGCCCAGGTCAGCAGCGGGCGCAGCCGCTCGGCCCGGGCCAGGTCGTCCCTGGCCTGGGCGACGTCGCCGCGGTGGATGGCGAGCCGGGCCGTCACCGCGTGCAGCAGGGCGCCGCTCCCGTACCGCTCCCGCCAGGCGCCGTGGGCGCCGGCGGAGGCCTGCCCGGCCAGGGCCTCGGCCTGGCGCCACTCCCCCCTGGCCATGGCCAGGATCGACCGCTCGGCCAGGGCGAGCATGCCCGCGTCGACCCTGGCGTCCTCCCCGACCTCGGCGGCGTCGGCCAGGTGGCGCTCGGCCTCGTCCTGGCGGCCGGCCAGCAGGTGCGAGATCCCGAGGAGCAGCTGGGCCGCGGCCTGCCAGGCGCCGCCCGCCGGCGCCAGCACCAGGGCGAGCTCGGCGTCGGTGCCCATCTGCTCCACCCCGCCGCGGCAGAGGGCGGCGCGGAGCAGCGCCTCCGGTCCCTCGCTCCGACCGGCCCCGGCCGGGGCCCGTCTGGCCGCGCCGGCCCAGCGCTCGGCCGCGACCGGGTGCCCGGTGAGGGCGGAGATCCAGGCCCCGAGCACGGCCAGGCCGGCGCGCCCCTCGACCTCGCCGTTGGCCTCGAACCAACCGAACCACCGCTCCAGCTCGTCCAGGCGCCCGTCGGCATGGACGGCAGGGGCGGCGTCCACGACCAGGCCGGCGGCCCGGTCGGCGTCGCCAGCGGCCATCGCGTACCCGATGGCCGGCTCGGGGAGGTCGTTGGCGGCGCACCACTCGGCCGCCCGCCGCGTCAGCTCCGCGGCCAGGCCAGGGTCGCTGCGCTCGAGCTGGCTGCGGAGCAGCTCCCGGAACAGCCGGTGCAGCCGGTACCAGTGGCGGCGCCGGTCCAGGGGCGTGGTCAGGAGGTTCGATCGCGCCAGGGACTCGAGCAGGTCGGCCGACCCGGTGGTGGCCAGCACGGCGTCGCAGAGGGGGCCGGACATGCGCTCCAGCACCGAGCAGCGGGTCAGGAACGTGACCAGCCGCTCCGGCAGGCGGGAGAGCAGCTCGAACTGGAGGTAGTCGGCCAGGAACCGGTCGTCCCCGGTCAGGGTGACCACCCGGTCGGCGCGGCGGCGCCCGGTGGCGGCGCGGACCGCCAGGTGCAGCGCCACCGGCCAGCCCTCGGTCCGCCGGACCAGCTCGTCCACGTCGGCCGTGGCCAGGTCGACGTCGGCGCCCTCGAGCAGGGAGCTGGCCTCCCCATGGTCCATGGCCAGCTCCTCGGAGCCAACCTCCACCACCCGGCCCTCGGCCCGCAGGCGGGCCAGCGGCAGGGGCGGTTCGCCCCGGCTGGCGATGGCCAGCTGCGACCCCTCCGGGAGGTAGTCGATGAGCCGGGTCACGGCGTCAAGGCAGTCCTCGTTCCGTAGCAGGTGGACGTCGTCGAGCACGACCACGGACGGCAGCTCGGCCGTGGACAGGGCCGACCCGAGCTGCGGGAGCAGGGCGTCGACGGCCTCGGGCCCGGCGGCGCCGGCCCCCTCCAGCAGGGCGCGGCCCGGCGCGATCCGCTCGAAGGCGGCGGCCAGGTCCCGGAGCAGGACGGCGGGGTCGTTGTCGCGCCGGTCGATCGTGAGCCACCCGAACGCCCGCGGGTCGTGCCCGGCCCACTGGGCCAGAAGGGTCGTCTTCCCGTAGCCCGGGGGGGCGAGGATCGCGGCCACCGGGGTGCGGCTGGAGGCTTCGAGGAGGTCGAGGAGACGGGTCCGTGGAACCTGGGCGTGGGATCCGAGATGCGGCTGGAGCTTCGGCTCGAGCGTCAGGACGGACTGGCTGGTCATCGCTACCGCCCCGCTTCTCTCGCCGGCACCAGAGCAACCATGCGCGATCGCCCGGCCGCGATCATCATCCAGATGGGGTGATTCGACGCGGTTCGGCGGGGAGGAGCCCGGCCACGACCAGCTTGGAGGCGGCGGACAGGACCCGTGCGCTGCCCACGAGCGGCGCGATCGCCCCGAAGACCCCGAGGATCTTGGCTGGCGGGAGCCCGAGCTCGGCGGCGGTGGCCAGGTGGGCGCGGTAGGAGACGGGGGCGGCGTCGGTCGCGACCAGGGCGGCCAGCCGGACCAGCAGGTAGGTCTCCGGGTCGAGCCGGGAGCGCTCCCGGTCCCCCACCTGCATCGCGGCCAGCGACTCGAGCACCGAGGTCTGCCCATCGGCGAGCGCCCGCAGGCGGTCCTCGGGCGTCGGGTACGGCTCGATGCCCATGACGGTCAGGGGCCTCGGCGGGCCAGCTCGGCCCCGGCCCTGTCGGCGGCGGGCAGCGACTGGAAGGCGGTCTCCCGCGACGCCACGGCCGCGACCACCGCCGCGGCGGCCAGCAGGGTCGCGTACACGGCCGGGGCGACCGGGCTGCCGGTCCGCCGCACCAGCCAGGTGGCCAGGAACGGCGCCGTGCCCCCGAACAGGGCCGTGCCCAGCCCGTAGCTGATGGCCAGGGCGGTGGAGCGGACCGCGGTGGGGAACAACTCGGCCAGGTGGGCCGGCACCACCGCCAGGCCGCCCAGGAACAGGGCGACCAGGAGGAAGCCCAGGGCCCGGCCCGCCGGCCCGGGCCCGCGGATCAGCAGGAAGGCGGGCAGGATCACCAGCAGCAGCCCGGCCGTCCCGGCGAGCAGGAACGGCCGCCGGCCCACCCGGTCCGAGAGCCGCCCGGCGGCCAGCCCGGCCGCCGCCACCAGCAGCAGGCCCGTCAGCGCGGCGGGCAGCGTCCTGGCCAGGGGGATGCCGACCGCGGCGGCCAGGTAGCCGGGCAGGTAGATGAAGAACAGGTTGAAGGCGAGCGACGCCGCGGCCACCAGGACCAGGCCGAGCAGCAGCCGGCTCCGGTGACCGGCCAGGGTGTCGCCGACCGGCCACCGGGCGACGGCGCCGGCCCGCTGCAGGCTCCGGAACCGCGGGGTGTCGTCCAGGGCCAGGCGCAGGTAGAGCCCGACCAGCCCGAGCGGGACCGCGGCCAGGAAGGCCAGCCGCCAGCCCCAGTCCTGGAGCACGGCCGGCGGGAGCGCCCGGGTCAGCACCAGGGCGGCCCCGATCCCGCCGGCCACCCCGAGGCTCAGGGTCGACCACAGCCAGGCTCCGTACCAGCCGCGCCGGCCCTCGCGCGCGTACTCGACCACGAAGGCGGTGGCCCCGGCGGCCTCGCCGCCGACCGAGAGTCCCTGGAGCGCCCGGAACACGATCAGGAGAAGCGGCGCCAGCACGCCGATGGTGGCGCGCCCGGGCAGGAGCCCGATGCCGGCCGTGGCCGCCGCCATCAGCAGGATCACCGTGACCAGCACCTGGCGGCGGCCGACCCGGTCGCCGAGCCGGCCGAACAGGACCGCGCCGACGGGCCGGGCCAGGAACGCGGTGGCGAACACGGCGAAGCTCGCCGCCAGCCCGGCGACCGGGTCGCCGCCCGGGAAGTAGGTGGCGGCGACGACCGTGGCGAACGCCCCGTAGACGGCGAAGTCGTACCACTCGACGACGTTGCCGATGCTGCCCGCCACCAGCGCCCGCCTGGACGTCGAGGCCGTCTCCATCAGCCGCCCCCGTTCATCCCAGGACCTCTTCCAGGCGTCCGGCGAACAGCCCTCGGGGGGACCGGTCCTGCTCGCCGACCACGGCCAGGGCCGAGACCAGCCAGAACGAGCAGATCAGCAACGACCCGAACACGCTGGGCGAATCAAACCGGGGCACACACAACCAGTCCACCGCCCCATCCGCGGCCACCAACGCCCCGGTATGACAATTCGACGACAACGCATACCCGTCGATCGGGGAGAACGGCGACGGCATCGCCACACCCTGAAACCCCTCAGGGTCCTGGATGGCGGCCGGCTGCCGGTCGATGTTGGCGATCTCGACCTCCCCGCTCAGGTCCCTGGCCCGTCGTGCTT
>DASUPQ010000418.1 GCA_036280995.1 Actinomycetota bacterium
CCTCGCCGTCCTCCGCCACCCGGCCGCCGCGTGGCTGCTCTCGGTTGGGGTCATCTGGTTCTGGCACGCCGCGGCCCCCTACGACGCCGCCTTGGGCAACGAGCTCGTCCACGTCCTGGAGCATGCCAGCTTCCTGGTCACGGCCGTCCTGTTCTGGCACGTCGTCATCGGTGTCCGTGGCGCGGCCCGGGTCTCGGGCGGCCTTGGCGTCCTGCTCGTGTTCGCCATGGCGATGCAGAGCGTGTTCCTCGCGGTCCTGCTGACCTTCGCCCGGACACCGTGGTACTCGGGCTACGCCACGACGACCGCCTCCTGGGGCCTGGACCCGCTCGCCGACCAGCAGGTGGCCGGGGTCATCATGTGGATCCCAGCCGGCGGCATCTACCTCGCGGCGGCGCTGGTCCTCCTGGTCACCTGGATCCGAGCCACCGAACGCGAGGACGTCATGGTCTAGGCGACAGGATGCGTGCAAGTCTTTCCTGCAGCGCCCAGCCCAACCGGGGGCTGCCGGACCGTGGAGGTCGTCATGGCCAAGCGCACCGTCGCCGACCAGTTCGTCGAGATCCTGCTCGCCGCCGGGGTGCGGCGCATGTACGGGGTGGTGGGCGACAGCCTCAACCCGGTCGTGGACGCCATCCGCCGCCACGACGGCATCGACTGGGTGCAGGTGCGACACGAGGAGGCCGGCGCGTTCGCGGCTGGCGCCGAGGCGCAGCTGACCGGTCGGCTGGTGGCCTGCGCGGGCAGCTGCGGGCCCGGGAACCTGCACCTGATCAACGGCCTGTACGACGCCCATCGCAGCATGGCGCCGGTGCTGGCGCTGGCCGCGCAGATCCCGAGCACCGAGATCGGCACCGGCTACTTCCAGGAGACGCGTCCCACCCTGACGTTCCAGGAGTGCAGCCACTACTGCGAGCTCGTCACCCGTCCCGAACAGCTGCCGCGGGTCACCCAGATCGCGGTCCAGCAGGCGCTCGGCCGCGGCGGGGTGGGGGTCGTCGCCCTGCCCGGAGACGTGGCCGACCAGGAGGCCAGCGGCGCCTATCTGGAGCACACCTACCGGTTGGATCAGCGGCCCGCCGCCCGGCCGTCCGACGAGGTGCTCGACGAGTTCGTCGGGCTGGTCGAAGGGGCGGGGCGGGTGACGCTGTTCTGCGGCCGCGGGGTCGCCGGCGCCCACCAGGAGGTCCTGGCCCTGGCCGAGCGGCTCAAGGCCCCGGTCGGGCACGCGCTCGGCGGCAAGGAGTGGATTCAGCACGACAACCCGTACGACGTCGGCATGTCCGGGCTGCTCGGCTACGGGGCCTGCTACGAGGCCATGCACGGATGCGACCTGCTGGTGCTGCTGGGCACCGACTTCCCCTATGTGCAGTTCATGCCGACCCGGCCCAAGGTGGTGCAGGTCGACATCCGGCGCGAGCGGCTGGGCAGCCGGTCGCGCCTGGACCTGGGTGTCTGGGGTGATGTCAAGGAGACCCTGAGGGCGCTGCTGTCCCGGGTGCCCGAGCGGTCGGACCGCGCCTTCCTGGACCAGATGCTGGCCCGGCATCGTGAGCTGGCGGGGCGGGTCCGGGCCTATACCGACGAGGTGCGCGGGCGCCGGCCCATCCACCCCGAGCACGTCACCGCCGTGCTCGACGACCTGGCCGCCGACGACGCCGTGTTCACCGTCGACACCGGCATGTGCAACGTCTGGGCGGCGCGCCTGATCCGCGCCACCGCCGGGCGGCGCATGCTCGGCTCGTTCGCGCATGGGTCGATGGCCAACGCGCTGCCGCAGGCGATCGGCGCCCAGCTGCCCGACCGTGGCCGCCAGGTGATCGCCATGTGCGGCGACGGCGGCTTCGCCATGCTCATGGGTGAGCTGCTCACCCTCCTCCAGTACGACCTGCCGGTGAAGCTCGTCGTCTTCGACAACGGCTCGCTGGGCATGGTGGCGCTGGAGATGCTGGTCGCCGGCTACCCGCCCTACGGGACCGGCTTGAAGAACCCGGACTTCGCCGCCATGGCCCGGGCCGCCGGCATGACCGGGATCCGCATCGAGGACCCGGACGACGTCCGCGACGGCCTGCGCGAGGCGCTGGCGGCCGAGGGGCCGGCGCTGGTCGACGTGCTCACCGACCCCAACGCCCTGTCGATGCCGCCGAAGATCACCGGCGAGCAGGTCAAGGGGTTCGCCCTTGCGATGAGCCGGCTGGTGCTGTCCGGCGACGCCGACGAGGTGGTCAACATGGCCCGCAGCAACTTGCGCAACCTGCCACGGCCTTGACGATCGAGCTCGTGGGCACCAAGGCACGGCTCCAGCAACCACTGGAGTTGGTGGCGCCGTCATACTTCGTCGACCCGGTTGCACAGGAGGGCAAGCGCATGGAGCCCGACAGCGGTCTCGACTTCGTCGTCGACGACCTGCCAGGAATCGGTCGCAGCTACCAGATGACGGGAACCAACGGCGGCCTCATCACCGTCGTCATCCATGACAGCGGGCGCCGCGTTGTCTACGGCCGCAACGCCGATGCCGACCAGGCCTCGGCGGTAGAGCTGAGCGACCACCAGGCGCGCAAGCTCGGGGCGATTCTGGGCGGGGCGTTCTTCAAGCCGGCGGTGGTGGAGGAGGTCGAGGCGGTGTTCGACGACCTGCTCATCGACTGGGTGGCCCTCGAGCCCGACTCGCCTGGGGCTGACAGGTCCATCGCCGAGCTGGAGATACGTCGCGCAACCGGGGTGACCATCATCGCCATCATCCGCGGCGATCAGGCGATCACTGCTCCCGAGCCATCAGAGATCCTGCGGGCCGGCGACCGCCTCGTCGTCGTCAGCCGGCCCCGGGACCTGGGTGCGTTCCGTGATCTCGTCGTGGGCTGAACGAGCTGCCGGAGGCGGCAAGGTTTGTAGCGTCCGACACCGGCAAGGCAATTGGCACGCTCGACTACTGCCTGAGGAGGCTGCCCCGTGACACGAGTGACGATCGTTGGTGCGGGCAACATGGGCCGCGGCATCGGAACCCGCGTGGTCGCGGGAGGCCACCAGGTCGAGATCGTGGACCGCGACCCGGCGGATGCGCAGCGGCTCGCCGGGGACCTCGGTGGCTCCGCCACCGCGCTCGATCCCCAGGAACCGTTCGGCGGCGAAGTGGTCGTCCTCGCCGTCTACTATCCCGGCATCAAGGACGCCGCCCGGCAGTACGCCGACCAGCTCGCCGGCAAGACCGTCGTCGACATCACCAACCCGGTCGACACCCAGACCTGGGACCGGCTGGCGACGCCCCCCGGGACCTCCTCCGCCGAGGAGGTCCAGCAGCTCGTCCCGCAGGGGACACCGGTCGTGAAGGCGTTCAACACCACCTTCTCCGGCACGCTCGTGGGGGGCGAGGTCGACGGCCAGCGGCTCGACGTCCTCATCGCCGGTGACGACGAGGCCGCCAAGCAGAAGGTGTCGCAGCTGGCCGCCGACGGCGGGCTGCGGCCCATCGACGTCGGCCCCCTCAGCCGCGCCCAGCAGCTCGAGCAGCTCGGCTTCCTCCACATCTCGCTCCAGCAGCCGCTGGGCCTCAACTTCGGCAGCGCCGTCAAGCTCGTCATGCCATAACCACGGACGGGTAGCCAGCCACCACTACAGCGCCGAGGAGCTCGAGGCCGCCGGCGGCGACTGGGTGATCGACTCGCTCGCTAAAGGGCTTCCGCGGTGATCCCGCGGGAGTCGGGAGAATCGGGACGATGGCACGGTCCTTGCAGCGGCACACCCTTGCCTTTCGCCCGACACCAGCTGGGGACGCTGGGGACCGGAAGGAGGAGCCATGATCGGCACCATGCTGGGCGGCG
>DASUPQ010000419.1 GCA_036280995.1 Actinomycetota bacterium
ATCGGGTCGTGGGGCCTGCATGCCCGACAGCTGCTCGCGTGGATAGGCGCCCTGCCCCCACGGAGGCGGTGTGACGAGGCTCGATCGTCGGGCGGTGGGGATGCTGGCCGGCACGGTCGTGCTGGTGGCGGTGATGGTGCCGCTGGCGGCCGGTCGGGAGGAGGCCTTCGACACGGTCCTGTACGCCACCCTCCCGCTGGTGCTCGCCACGGCTACGCCCGCGGTGGTGCTGGGACTGGGCCGGCTGCTGGCCGTGCAGCCGACGCACCTCACTGTGGCTGGGGCTGGGTCACTCCAGATAGTCGCGGACTACAAGCGCGTGAGCGCTGTGCATGCGGCAGGTCGCGCAGGTCGCGGGCGAGCGTCAGGGCCGCAATATCCTGGAGTGGCAGAGGACGCTGCCGCGCCATCCCGCCAGACCGACCGCCGGTAATTGGCCTCGGCCAGCGATCGTGATGGTGGCGGCTCGAAGCCGCTCCTTGCTGAATGGTAATCAGGTCGGTGCCCGCAAGGTTCTTCGTGGCCATTGCAGTTCGTTGGGCCTGACCGGTCGTCGCTCGGACAGCTACGGGGCGCCGAAGGCGATGCTCTGGAGGATGGGCACGACCTCGCCCAGGTACTCAGTGAAGGTGCCTTGGCCGGGAACCTGCGCGACCTCGATGACCACGGTTCCGTCCTCGGTGGCCAGCAGGTACAGGCGCACGGTCATCCCGGGATAGATGACGTGATAGAGCTGGGAGACACCCGACCCGATGATGAGCGGCACGACCGGCTTGCCCTCGCTGAAGGGGCAGGTGGTCGTCCACCGCTTGGCCAGGGTGACATCCACCAGGAAGCCGTCGAGGCCACCGATGGTCACGGGCTGTGGCTCGGTGGTCACCAGGCCACGGCGTCCGGTCAGCCAGGTGGCGAGGTCTTGGGCCGGCGCCCCGATGCCGGGCTCGGCCCGCTCAGCACAGTTCTCCGCGGCCGCGAACACGTTGCCGTAGATGCCCAGGAAGTTGCCGCCGTAGATGCCCTCCTGCGGGTCCGGGCCCGCGCCAGCAGGACGTTCCCCGGCAGGTCCTCTCCATTGACTCGCCACCGGTGGTTCCCGGACGCATCGGGCGCTGGGTGGAGGCAGGAGCGTGTCGGATCGTTCACCACAACCTCCCTTCCCTGGCTAGCCTGAGATTCTCCTCCTCCGTCTCCCGGCACAAGCCGTAGCGGCGTCCGTAACGTTTCCGAGACGCGGGCAAGTCACCCTGGCACGTGATCCGCGACGCTGGGAAGGTAGCGGTGCTGGTGGTGAGCTGCGTGGAGCGAGGACCAGGGTGGTGACTGCTGCCATCGGGCTTACTAGGCCGCGCCGGTGGTCAACCGCGTTGGCGTGGGCGCTGTGGGCGCTGGCCATGGTTGGCCACGCCGCCATGTTGTGGCTGGATGACCTGCTGCGCCAGACCGGCCGGCCCGACCTCACCCAGGTGCTTCCCCTGCTCCCCCACTACCTGGTCGGGGTGGGGGCGGCCACCATGGGGGCGCTGCTGGCCAGCCGCCGGCCTCGCCACCCGGTCGGCTGGCTGCTGCTGGTCTTCGGCCTGGCCTCGGCGGTCACCGGGGTGGCCACCGGCTACGCCTACTACCTGGTCGCGACCCACCCCCAGGACCTGACCGCCGCCGGGGGCGCAGCCTTGGCCGGCTACCTCAGCTTCCTCCCCATCCCGGTCGCCATGAACCTCGTCATGCTGCTCACCCCCACCGGGTCGCTGCCCTCGCCCCGCTGGCGGCCACATGTCGCCATCCTCCTGACCGCAACATTGGTGACCGCGCTGGCCGACACCTTCGGCTCCTACCCGCTGCTGGACCCGCCGGCGCCGCCGGTCCACAGTCCTCTTGCCGTCCCGGCCCTGGCCGCCCCCCTGCAGCTGACCGGCAGGCTGTCCAGCCTCGTCATCGGGCTGATGAGCCTGGCATCGGCCGGGTCGCTGGTGGTGCGGTTCCGCCGCGCCCGCGGCCTGGAGCGCCAGCAGCTGCGCTGGCTGGCCCTGGCGGTAACCACCGTGGTGCCGGTGGGGGTCCTGGTCGCCATCCTCGCCGACTCGGCCCTGTCCGCCTGGGGGACCGGCATCGCCGTGCTCGGGGTGCAGCTGGCGATCTATGCCGCCATCGTCCGCTACCGGCTGTATGACCTGGACCGCATCATCAGCCGCACCCTGGCCTGGGGGCTGCTGACGGTGCTGCTGGGCGGCGGCTACGCCGCCGTGATCCTCGGGCTGGGCCAGCTCCTTGGCCGCGACTCCCGCCTGGCCGTGGCCGCCGCCACCCTGGCCGCGGCGGCCCT
>DASUPQ010000420.1 GCA_036280995.1 Actinomycetota bacterium
TCACCTTCGGCCAGTCGCTCCAGCTGGTGGTCCTGCCCCAGGCCATCCGGACAGTGATCCCGCCGCTCATCAACGTGGTCATCGCCCTGATCAAGAACAGCTCGATCGCGGCCGCCTTCGCCGTGGTCGAGCTGACCGCCATCGGCACCCGGCTGGCCAACGCCAACGGCGACGCGGTGATCCCGATCCTGGCCGGGGTGGCCGTCTGCTACCTGGTCCTGACCCTGCCGTCGGGGTGGCTGGCCGGGCGGCTGGAGCGCCGGGTGGCGGTCCTGCGATGAGGAGCCTCCGGTGAGCGAAGCCGTCCTCTACGACACCGTCGGGCCGCGAGGGCGGCGCCGCATCCTGGTCGGCAGCGTGGCCGGGGTGCTGCTGGTGGCGGTCGTGCTCGGGGCGGCGGTGGCCCGCCTGGCCGCCAAGGGCGGCCTCGACCCCGAGCTGTGGCGGGTCCTCACCCAGAGCGCGGTGCAGCGGCTGATCCTGCGCGGCCTGGTCGCCACCCTCCAGGCCGCCGCGATCGCGATGGTCCTGGCCCTGGTCGTGGGGGCCGTGCTGGCCATCGGGCGACTGTCGCGGCGGGCCTGGATCGCCAAGCCGGCCGGCGCCTGGGTCGAGCTGTTCCGCGGCCTGCCCCTGCTGCTGCTGATCCTGTTCCTGTTCCTGGGCCTGCCGGCGGTCGGGGTCACCATCTCGGTGTTCTGGGCCCTGGTGGCCGGCCTCACCCTCTACAACAGCGCCGTGCTCGGGGAGATCTTCCGGGCCGGGATCCTGTCGCTGCCCAAGGGGCAGACCGAGGCCGCCTACTCGATCGGTCTCCGCCGCGGCCAGACGCTGCAGCTCATCCTGATCCCCCAGGCGGTCCGGCTGATGCTGCCGGCCCTCATCAGCCAGCTGGTCACCCTGCTCAAGGACACCTCGCTGGGGTTCGTGATCGGCTACGCCGAGCTGCTGCGCAACGGCCGCGGGGCGGTGGAGTTCCTCGGCGGCCGCTACTCCATCCCCATCTACACGGCCATCGCGGTCGTCTACATCGCCGTCAACGCCTCGCTGTCGTTCCTGGCCCGCTGGCTCGACCGCCGCACCCGCCACCGGATCGGCCGCACCGTGCAGCCGAGCGTCGCCGACGAGGCCGCCTGAGCCGCTAGGGCGCCGGCTCGGCGGCCAGCTCGAGCAGGTCGAACACGTGCGGGGGCTCGGCCCGGAGGCTGTGGCAGGTGAGCGGCCGCGGGTCGGCGGTCCGGCTGACCCGGAGCAGGACCCGCAGGGCGCCCCCGCCGGGGCGGCGGAACCGGACCGCCTCCAGGCCGTCCTCCAGCCGGTCGCGGCCCAGCAGGTCGAGGTCGCCGGTGCCGAGCAGCCCGGTGCGGCGGCGCACGAACCACTCGGCCGCCTGGACCACGGTCGGGTCGACGCAGCAGCCCCGGTAGTGGTCGAGGTCGATGCTCCCCTTGCGGTGCAGGGCCACCACCCGGTCGGCGTCGGCGGGACCGACCCGGCCGAAGTAGTGGCCGCCGGGCAGGCAGACCAGGTTGCCGGCGAACCGGTCCCCGCCGACATGCGAGCTCTCCCAGACCAGGTCGCCGTGGCTGGCCGCCAGGGCCAGGGCCAGCGGGCGCCCGTAGGTGGCGCAGCAGCGGTCGTGGCGGCCGTTGGTGCAGACCAGGTAGACGGGCTCGGTGGCCTCCTCGCCGAAGCCGGGCCGCTCGCCCGCGACCACCCTGGCCATGTCCAGCTCCAGCAGCTCGGCCGGGTCGTCGAGCAGGCGCCGCTCCAGCCAGCGGTCGCGGCGGCTGGTGTGGGCGACGAAGCAGGCCCGGGGCTGGTCGGTCGCCCGGGCGGCCGGCCGGCGGATCAGCAGCAGGCGCAGGTGGGCGGCGGTCGCCGACCGGTCCAGGGCGCGGGCCAGGTCGCGGTCGAGCCGGCTCTCGGTGACCGCCTCCCGGCCCCACGGCCCGGCCTGTTCCAGCAGCACCCAGCCCCGGACCCGGGAGGCGGTGCCGTACTGCGGCTCGGTGAGGGCCCGCGACAGGGTCGCGCAGGGGAGCGCCTCAGCCAACGGCCGTCGGCTGCAGCAGCCCCTCCCGGACCAGCCGGCGGACCAGCACCAGCCGGCTCGGCCCGTCCAGGGGTCCGGGGAGCTCCGCCGCGGTGCAGCGGTCGGCCTCGACGAGCTGGCGCACGGCCGGTCCCAGGTGGGCCGGCATGGTCAGAGTGCGGTCGCCCAGCAGCAGCTCCAGCCGGTCGCCGGTGACCCGCAGCCGGCAGGTGGTGCCGGGGCGGCGCCGGACCTCGGTGGCGTCGTCCAGCTCGTCCAGGGTGAGCAGCTGGCGCAGCTGGCCCTGGAGGGACGGGGGCCGGTTGGCCCAGAAGCGCCGGGCGGCCCCGTCGGCGACCCGGCCCAGGTCGACCTTGTCCAGGAAGCGGCGCAGCTCGGCCACCCGGTCGGCCAGGCTGTCCTCCAGGACGGCCGGGTCGTTGGCGAACCCGACGGGCAGGCTCTCCCGGAACCAGGCCTCCTCGGTGGCCAGCTCGACCACCTCGCGCAGCAGGTCGTTCCAGTTGCGGGTGAGCATGCCGACGGTCAGGTGGAGCGAGGCCGTCTCGGCCGTCCGGGCCGCGTGGCGGAACCCGCGGGGCACGTACAGGCAGTCGCCGGGGGCGAGCTCGGCGTCGACCTGGGGGGCCTCGGTCGGCGACTCGGCCCCGGGGGGCAGCTTCTTGTGGTGGGCCAGCGGGAACGGCACGGCCGCGTCCCAGACCTGCCACAGCTTGCGCCCGTGGACCTGGAGGACGAACACGTCGTGGGTGTCGTGGTGGACGCCAAGGCCGCGCGAGGACGGCGGGGTCAGGTAGGCGTTGACCTGGACCGGGTGGGTGAGGAAGAGCTCCAGCTGGCGGGAGAAGGCGGTCAGCGGCGGCCACCAGCGCTGCAGGCTCTGGAGCACGATGGTGGCCCCGCCGTGGAACTGGTCGAAGATCCTGCCCGGGTCGGCCAGGTCGGTCAGGGGCACCGAGCCCATCCGGCCGGACCTGGTGTAGGCCGACGGCGGCAGCGGCTTGCCGTCCTTGACCATCCGGAACGCTGGGGTCCTGGGCGAGGTGGTCGACAGCAGGCGGTCGACGTCGTCAAGGGACAGCAGATCGTCGAACCCGTCGGGCCCGGCCCCGCGCCGCAGCAGCGGGGCCTTGGCCCAGTGGTCGCGGACGAACGCCGCCGGGTCGCCGGCGCAGCGCTCGATCGCGGGGTTGCTACTGGTCGACGCTGTCGCCATCGGTGCCGTCGGCGCTGTCGCCGTCGCTGCCGTCGCTGTCGCCGTCGCCGCTGTCGCCGTCGGTCCCGTCGGTGCCGTCACCGTCGGTGCCGTCGGCGTCCTGGGGGTCGGCCACGGTGGCCGTCGGCGCCGAGCCGGCACCCTTGGCGTCCTCGCGCCAGGTGGTGACGATGTCCTCGTCCTCGACACGCGTGGTGTCGGTCATGGCCGTCCTCCTCGGGCTCGGCTGCTGGGACGGCTACGCTAGCACCCCGGGGCCAGGCGAAACAGCGGAGCTCAGGTGAGGGCCGCGACCACCGCGCGGTAGCGCTGCCTGGCCTCGTCCTCGGTGTCGCCGATGCAGGTCACGCCCATCTTGCCGTACTCGCGGAGCGCCCCCAGCAGGTGCAGGGTGGTGCCGGTGCGGCGGCGGGGGTCGTAGCCGAGCCCGAGGCGGTCGACCCGGTCGATCACCTCCTGGGGCTGGCAGCCGACCAGCGACGCCGCCTTGAGGTTGTCGGTGGCCAGGTACGCCTTGGCCTGCCCGGCCGCCACCAGGTGCCCGTCGGCGGCGTCGTAGCGCCCGTCGGTGACCAGCTTGGCCATGCCGAACGGGTGGGTGGTGCCGCCGACGCGGAGGTTGATCTCGGACAGGAACACCCGCTCCCTTCCCCCCCCGGGCACGACGAAGAAGTCGATCCCGAAGTAGCCGATGACCCCGCGGGCGGCCAGGACCCGGCCCACCCGCTCGGCCGCGGCCTTGATCTCCCCCCGGTAGGCCTCGTCGGCCGGGAAGCGGCAGCCCAGGTAGACCTGGCGGTTGGGGCCGCCCAGGACCTGGCTGTGGGTGGACAGGACCAGCGGCGTCCCGCCGGGCAGGACCCGCAGCTGCACGCTCGGGGAGACCATGCCGGGGACGTCCAGCAGCTCCTCCACGACGGCGCCGCCCTCGGCGATCTTGGCCGCGAACGACGGCCACGACTCCTCCTCGGCGCAGAACACCACCGGCGAGTCCAGCAGCGAGCCGTTGAGGCCGGCCAGGTCGACCACGGCGTTGCCCTGGCCGGAGAAGCCGTCGTTGAGCTTGATGACGACCGCCCCGACCGGCGGCACGCCCCGGCGGCGCAGCCGGCGGGCCTCCGCCTCCACCGCCTCGACCGAGCGCAGGTCCTCGGCCCCGTCCAGCACCGCCACGTCGGCCAGCCGGGCGACCCGGCGCGAGCCGGTCTTGGAGCCGAGGCCGGCCAGGGCCGCCGGCGGCCCGTACAGGGGCAGCCCGAGCCGCGCCGACAGCTCCTGCTCGCTGGGGGTGACGTTGAAGGGCTGCACGAACGCCCCGCCCGGGCCGTCGCACAGCTCCCGCACCCGGTCCAGCAGCTCGGGCCGGTCCAGCAGCTTGGCCGTGAGCGACCGGGGGGCGGGGTCGCCGGCGGCCAGCATGTGCAGCCGCGACCGCGCCCCCGCCGGGTCGGGCAGGAAGCTCAGGTAGTAGTCGACCACCGCCTCCTCGACCGGCATCGAGGTCAGGTACACGACCTTGACCCCGGGCTGGCGCAGCAGCAGCAGCAGGAACAGCAGCCGTTCCTCGTAGTAGCCGATGCCGACGATCTTGCGCAGCTCGGCCGTTGGGAAGCTCAGGCTGGGGAGCACCACCACCGTGCCCTCCCCGAGGTCGAGCGGGTCGCTCGCCGGGTACCGGGCGGCGAAGCTGCGCTGCAGCTCCTCGAATGGAACCAACGGGGGGGCTGACCACATAGCTAAAGATAACCAGTCATAGATGGTGCGCGCATCCCCCGATTTCTCCGGATCGTCATCTTCTACCTACTCGCCACGTACGGCGGCCAGGCGACCGCCGGAGCCGGCATCATGGAACCATGACCCAGGCGACGACCTTCTACGACGCGGTCGGCGGCGAGCCGGCCTTCCGGCGGCTGGTCGCCGGCTTCTACCGGCGGGTGGCCACCGACCCGGTCCTGCGGCCCATCTACCCCGAGGAGGACCTGTCCGGGGCCGAGGAGCGGCTGCGCCTGTTCCTGATGCAGTACTGGGGCGGCCCCCACACCTACAGCGACCGCCGCGGTCACCCGGCGCTGCGCATGCGCCACGCGCCCTTTGCCATCGGGCCGGCCGAGCGCGACGCCTGGCTGCGCCACATGACCGCCGCCGTCGAGGACCTGGAGCTGCCACCCGAGCTGGCCGCGCCCCTGCTCGAGTACCTCCAGATGGCCGCCCACGCCATGATGAACCGGCCCGGTCAACCGAGCTCGTAGTCCAGGGTGAACACGTGCCCGCCGTCGGGCAGGATGTCGATCCGGATCTGACCGCGGATCCCGGCCAGCTCGCCGCTGCCCGACCCCGCCATCACCGGCCAGGCGGCCGACTGGGCGCCGCCGGCCGCGGTGGCCGTGTGCAGGTACACGAAGCTCCCCTGGCGGCCGTTGACCCGGCCGGTGACCCGCTCGACCCCGACGTAGGCGGCCGAGTCCTCGCCGGCCAGGGCCATCAGCAGCTCGGCCGTGCTCTCCCCCTCGATCTCGCCCCGGAAGACCTTGGCCACCCTGGTCCGGGACAGCTTGACGCCGTCGCGCTCGTCGTAGGGCTGCTCGTCCCAGGTGGTGATGTCGAAGCTGGCGGTGGCGCGTTCGCTCATGGGTCGCTCCTCTCCCAGAAGTAGCGTCTAGGCGCAGCAGTGGCGGGCGACGGTGTCGGCCAGCATCCGCAGGCCGGCCTTGAGACCGGCCACCGGGACGCGCTCGTCGTCGCCGTGGAACATGGCCGCGAAGTCGGGATCGGCCGGCTCCAGGCGGACCGGGGCGAACCCGTAGCAGGCCGTGCCCAGCTGGGACCAGAACTTGGCGTCGGTGAACCCGGGGGTGACCGTCGGCACGGCGACCGCGCCCGGGTGGTGCTCGGCCACCACCTCGGCCAGCAGGTCGAACAGCCGGTCGCCGGGCGGGGTGACCGTCGGCGGGCGGCTCGGCCCCAGCAGCTCCAGCTCGATGTCCGGGCCGGCCAGGGCCCGCAGCTCGGCCAGCAGCTCGGCCTCGCTGGAGCCGACGGCGATGCGGCCGTCCAGCTCGGCCTCGGCCCGGCCGGGGATGACGTTGACCTTGCCGCCGGCGTGGACCACGGTCGGGCTGGCCGTGTTGCGCAGCAGCGCGCTGAGCAGCCGGGCCAGCCCGGGGTCGCGAAGCCCGCGCCGCAGGACCAGGTTCGACCAGCGGGGGTGCAGCAGCAGCGGCAGCGCGGCCCGGCCGGCCCGCCCCTGCAGGGAGGCCAGCGCCTCCAGGAAGCGGCGGACCTCGGGCGAGGCGTGCAGGGGCAGCCGCCGCCGCCCGACCCTGGCCAGGAACTCCGACAGCCGGACCACGGCGTTGTCGTCGCGGGGGATGCTGCCGTGGCCGGTGGCGCCGCTGGCCACCGCCCGCAGCCAGGCGATGCCCTTCTCGGCCACCTGGACCGGATAGAAGGCCCGCCCGCCCAGGTAGAAGGTGGCCCCGCCGACCTCCCCGAGGGCGTGCCCGGCCCGGACCTTGTCGGGGTGGTGGTCGACCAGCCAGGCGCTGCCGGCCGCGCAGCCGGCCTCCTCGTCGGCCACCGCGGCCAGCTTGAGGTCGCGCCGCAGGGGCAGCCCGAGCCGGGCCAGCAGCCCCACGGTGGCCACGCTCATGGCCACCATCTGCTTCATGTCGACCGCGCCCCGCCCCCAGATGGCGCCGTCGTGGACCTCACCCGCGAACGGCGGGTGCCGCCAGCGCCCGGCCTCGGCCGCGACCACGTCGACGTGGCCGTTGAGCAGCAGCGGGGCCGCTCCCCCGTCGCCGCCGGGTAGGCGGGCGACCAGGTTGGCTCGGCCTCTGGCCGGCGACAGCACCTCCGGCTCGACCCCGGCCCCGCGCAGGGTGTCGGCCAGGAAGGCCACGCACTCGGCCTCGTTCCCCGGTGGGTTGGTGGTGTCGAACCGCAGCAGCGACCGCAGCAGCTCCACCACCGCCTCGCCCTCCCGCTCCCAGTCGACCTGCTCAAGGGCCGGGTGCATCGCGCCTCCTCGTGGTTGACATTCCGGCCCAGTTCAGCCGAACGTCGAATGCAGTATCAGCGGTTCCCGCCGGATTTCGGCGGCCGGCTCGTAGAATGCCCGGCGTGACCAAGTACATCTACGTCATGCGGCGGGTGCGCAAGGCGCACCAGGACAAGCTGATCCTCGACGACGTCACCCTGGCCTTCCTGCCCGGGGCCAAGATCGGCGTGGTCGGGCCCAACGGCGCCGGCAAGTCGACGGTGCTGAAGATCATGGCCGGGCTGGAGAC
>DASUPQ010000421.1 GCA_036280995.1 Actinomycetota bacterium
ATGGAGGCGGGCGCGGGGTTAGAGCTCTGGGCGGAGGAGGATGACGTCCGGTTGACCGTCGTGGACGACGGTGGCTCACGGTCGGCGGCGCTTCGGGCTTATGCCGCCTGGCTCGACCAAGATGTCGACCTGCTGATTGGACCCTACGCCAGTGGGCTGGTTCGGGCGGTGGCGCCGTTGGTGTGCGATGCGGGGCGGCTGCTCTACAACCACGGTGGATCGGCCGATGACCTCGCGCGGCCCGGGCTGGTATCGCTCCCAGCGCCGGCGTCGACCTATTTCGACGGTGCCGTCCAGGAGGCGATGGCCCGTCAGTTGGATCGGCTGCTGGTCGTCTGTGGCCCTGGGCGGTTCGCCCGGGCCGTTGCCACAGGCGCTGTGGCACGTGCGGCCGAGCGGCGAATCGACGCCCAGATGATCATGATGGACTCGGTGATCGCTACCGGCGCCGCCGACGCCGCCGTGTTGGTCGTTGGTCGTTTTGAGGAGGACGTGGCGGTGGTTCGCCGTATCCGTGGGTGGCCGCGAGCGCCGGCGCTTCTGGCTGCTGTGGCGGCGGGGCTTCCCGCCTTCGGTGAGCAGCTCGGTCCGGCCGCCGAGGGCGTGCTCGGTCCGGTGCAGTGGTGGCCGAGCCGGCGGCGACCTGAGGTGGGGCCGTCAGGAGCCGACTTCGCCGACCGCTATCGGCGCCGGACTGGCAGGGAGCCTTCGTATGTGGCGGCCCAGGCCGCGGCCGCGGGCTACCTGGCCCGTGTCGCCCACCGCCGGGGCTTGGTAGCCGAGACGGTGGGGCAGTGGACGACCTCAACGCTGCTGGGGAACTTTGCCCTGGATGACGGCTGGCGCCAGGTGGGCCACCGCGTGCGGACCATCCGGTGGCGGCACGGCCGGATGGTCCCGGTCGGCCAGGCTCCGGCGGGCGCCCTCGGCTTCGATTAGAGTTGGCCCATGGCTGAGGTCACCGAGGAGGGAACCTTCGATCCGGCCGAGTTCAAGGACGAGCTGGCCGTCGCCGCGAGCAATCTTGAGGTGGGCACGCGGCTGTGGTTCCAGAACGGCCGGATCAAGGTCTGGGAGGTTGACCTGGCACCGGGCGAGCGGGGACCGTTCCACGCCCACACCCATCGGTACTTCTGGACGGTCGTGGACCCTGGGATCGGCCGCCAGCGATCACCCGACGGCACCGTCAAGGTCCGACGCTACGAGGTCGGCGATACCCAGTATTCCGAGCACTCCCCGGCCGACCCGATGATCCACGACCTTGAGAACGCCGGCCAAACCAGGCTGCGGTTTGTCACCGTGGAGCTGCTCGACTGAACAGGAGGATGGCTGTGTCCTTCAAGGTCGCCAACGTCCAGGACGTGGCCCAGGGAGTGCACGAGGGTCAGTTCACGGTCGGGTCGCGGGAGGAAAAGGAATCTCTCGAGGATCTCGACCCGGTGTACCGGCAGCTCCTCGACGAGCCGGTGACGGCCGTGATCGCGGTGATGGGCGGGGATGGACGGCCCTGGCTGACGCCGGTCTGGTTCAACTACGCCGGGGACAAGGTGCTGCTCAACCTGGCCGAGCACCGCCGCAAGACCGAGTGGATCCGCCGCAACCCGCAGGTGACCATGCTGTTGATGAACCCCAAGAACGCCTACCACTGGGTCAGCATCAAAGCCACTGTCGAGCGGGAGGTCCATGAGAACGACCCGGTCGAGGGGCGCCGGGCCACCGAGACCATCGACCAGGCGTGGACCAAGTACACCGGCGCCGAGCCGCCCTATGGGCTGCGCGACCCGGCCATGGACGAGCGGCGGGTGCTGTTTGAATGCCGCGTCGACAGCGTGGCCACCTTCGGGCAACCCTAGCGGCTGTCGCGCTCCGCCAACTAGTGCCCGCGAGGCGGGAGGGCAAGGGCGACCCCGGGGGTGCCGGTGAGCGAATGGCCACGGGTTGCGGTGGTGGGAGGCTCGCTTGGCGGGTTGACCGCCGCGCTGGTTCTTCGCGATCTCGGCTGCCAGGTCGACGTGTTCGAGCGGTCGACCGCGGAGCTGGAGAGCCGCGGGGCCGGCATCGTCGTGCTGGACGAGACCGTCCGGTACTTCCGGGAGCGGACCGACCTAGAGCTGGAGCAGTTCACCACCGCCACCGGCTTCCTGCGCTACCTCGGCCGGGACGGCGCTGTGGTGTACGAGGAACGCCGGCGCTACCGGTACTCGGCCTGGCACACCATCTACCGTGCGCTGCTCGACTGCTTTGAGCGAGGTCGCTACCACCTCGGCAAGGAGATGAGCGGCTTCTCCCAGCAGGACGACCATGTCCAAGTGCGGTTCGCCGACGGTTCCGCGGCCGCATATGACCTGCTGGTCTGCGCCGACGGCATCTCCTCCAACGCCCGCAAGATGCTGCAGCCCCAGGCCCGGCCGGCCTATGCGGGCTATGTGGCCTGGCGGGGAACCGTCGATGAGCGCCAGCTCAGCCGGGGCGTTCGTGACCTGCTGGCCGACTCGATCAGCTACCAGGTCATGCCCAACAGCCACATCCTGCTGTATCCGATCCCCGCGCTGGACGGGTCGGTGGCCCTGGGCCGTCGTCTGGCCAACTTCGTGTGGTACCGCAACTACGCCGCCGGGGAGGGACTGGATGACCTCATGACCGACCGGGACGGGGTCCGCCGCGACATCACCCTGCCTCCGGGTGCGGCCCGCCAGGCGCATCTGGAGGAGCTATGGGCCGTTGCCGCAGCCCAGCTTGCTCCCCAGTTGGCCGAGATCGTGCTGGGCAGCAAGCTCCCGTTCGTCCAGGTGATCTTCGACATCGAGGTCGACCAGATGGCCTTCGGACGGGTCTGCCTGCTCGGCGACGCCGCCTTCGCCCTGCGACCGCACGCCGCCGCGGGAACCGCCAAGGCGGCCGCCGACGCCTGGGCACTCGCCGAGGCCCTCGTGGCCACCCAGGGCGATCTCCAGGCGGCGTTGCCGCGATGGGAACGCCGCCAGCTCGCTGTGGGACGGGCGGTGCTGGAACGCACCCGCCGCAACGGCGACAAGTCACAGTTCCATGGCACCTGGCGTCCCGGTGACCCGGAGCTCGTCTTCGGCCTCTATGGACCGGGCCGCTGATCCACCTACGTCGCAACCACCAACCCGCCGATCGGACAGCCCACGGCCTGCCCGAGCCGTATCGCTGCGATCAGACAA
>DASUPQ010000422.1 GCA_036280995.1 Actinomycetota bacterium
AGGCCGGCCGCCACCAGGTAGGCGCCGAGCTCCGGGTTGACCACCAGGGCGGCGCCGGCGGCGGCGCCGAAGCCGAGCAGGGCCAGGGCCTGCAGAAGAACAGCGGCCAGGCCGCGCGCGGTCGCCGCAGGGCCGCCGCCCCCCAGATAGACCGCGGCCGAGGCGGCCAGGACCGGGGCCAGCTCGACCCCGCTCACGAGGTCGAAGGCGACCAGGGCGGCGAAGCCGAGCCCGACCAACGTCGGCCATCGGCGGCGTACCAGCGATGGCGGCTGGGAAGTTGTCTGCGGAGTGGCTTCGCTCTCGGTCACGATGCTCCTTTCACCATGGATCTGCCCGGGCGGGCTGCGCGGGCTCTCATCGGTTCCCGACCTCGCGCTCGTAGCGGTGCGCGGGGACCGCGACCGTGCCGGTCGCCGTCTGGGCCTGGTAGGCGACCCAGGTCTGGCCGACCCGCTCCAGCGCCCGCTGGTCGAACGACGCGGGGGTCCGCTCGGCGACCAGCGCGGCCGGCACATTGCCCTCGTGGCCGTCGGCCCAGCCCTCGCGCCAGATGCGGGCGATCGCCGCGAGGTCGGCGGCGGCGGCCGGGCGCAGCCGCACGCCCGTCACGACGCGGCCCCGGCCGGGGAGCTCGCCGCCCGGCCGCCGGGGGCTGGTTGCTGATTGCGCCATGTCGACTCCGGACGTACGAAGTTGAACAATAGTGTTCGAGTTACCGGTGTACCATAACTCATACACCGCTGTCCACGTTATGGAGCCGACGCATGCCCACCCTGGAGCAGGACCGGCCGCCGGGCCGACGCCGAGCAGAACACGGCCAGGATCGTCGACGCCGCCGCGGCCTGCCTGTGCCGCTCGGCCACGGCGCACCCTGGTCCGGCTCCTGGAGCCCAGCAGCATCGCCAGCAGCTAGCGCGGCGGCTGTAGCCCAGCCAAGATGACGCTGACCAGCCGGCGGACCGCGGCCTTGGTGGGCAGGCTGGTCGCTGCCGTGATGGCGTGCAAGCAGTAGATCGCAAGTTCCTCCGGGGTGACATCGTCCCGGACGTCTCCGCTGGCTGCGCCCTGGGTCAGCAGGTCGCGGATGAAGTCACTGAGTTGCTGGTGGGCTCGGGCGACGTGTGCACCCTGATGTAGGAGGGCCGCGAGCTCGCCGCGGTGGTGCTCATGGAGGATGAGCGCATAGGTCCCCAGCACCGCCTCCAGCCGCTCGCCAGCGCCAGCGGGTCGGTCTCGGACGCTGGCGAGCTGGGCGAGGTGGCCGGTGACCTCGCGTTCGTGCCAGGCGACCAGGATCGCCTCCACGTCCGGGAAGTACTTGTACAGCGTGGCCCGGCCGATACCGGTCTGCTCGGCGATCTCCGACATCGTCACCGACGCCAGCCCGTGCTCGGCCACCAGCGCCGCGGTGGTGTCCAGGGTGGCGTCGCGCACCGCACGCCGGTGCGCCTCGATCGTCTCGTCCCACAGCTTCGGCACCACGTCACTATACGCGACGACGATAGAGCGACACTCTGACTTGACAAAGACATAGTGTCTCGATCACCGTGGACTGCGTTCAAGCTTCCCCTCCGACCGAGGACCCGCCCATGGCCGACCGACCCTCCTCTCCCAAGCGCGACGGGAGCGCTGAGCGTGACCCGACTGCTGGCCTCCCACGCTGGGTCAAGATCTCCGGCATCATCGCCCTCGCCCTTGTGCTGCTGTTGCTCGTCGTCCTGCTCGCCGGCGGCAACCATGGACCGGGTCGCCACCAGTCATCCCGCGGACACGGTGGACCGCTGCCGTCCGGAGCGACCGCAGTGCACGACTGGGGCTAGGCCATGGCCTTGACCCCTCGGCTGCGCAAGCTCGCGCTCACCGCCCACGTCACCGCCTCGGTCGGATGGCTCGGCGCGGTCGTTGCCTTCCTCGCCCTCAGCGTGGCCGGCCTGACCAGCCAGAACCCCCAGGCGGTCCAGGGGGCCTATCTGGCGATGGAGCTGACCGGCTGGGTCGTCCTCGTCCCCTTGAGCCTGGCCTCGCTGCTCACCGGGCTGGTCTGCTCACTGGGCAGCGTCTGGGGTCTGGTTCGCCACTACTGGGTCCTGTTCAAGCTCGTGATCAACCTCGTCGCCACCATCGTCTTGGTGCTCTACATGCAGACCCTCGACGCCCTGGCCGACGTTGCCGCAGCGACGGCCTTGTCAGGTACTGGGCTGCGCGACCCATCCCCAGCACTGCACGCGGCCGCCGCCCTCCTGCTCCTGCTGGTGGCCACGACGCTGGCCATCTACAAGCCCCGCGGTCTGACCCGCTACGGGCAGCGCACCCAACACCGGCAACGCACACTCCTACCGTAACCGCAGCGACTCCCGCCCGGCCGGTCCTCAGTAGAGCGTGGGATACCTCGTGGAGGTGTGATGGTCCAACTTCGGAAGCTCGCCATCCTGGCCGGAGCGGCCGCCGCGGCCGTCGCGGTCATGCGACACGGTCGCCATGCCGCCCGTGGGCACCAGGTGCCAGGAGGCATCCTCATTGGCGATGCCGTCCTTTACGACACCCTCAGCCGGCTCCTGCTCGGCCCGTTCTTCGCGCGCATCGCCGCCGACGTGGCCGCGGTCGCGCCCGACGGCGCCAGGGTGCTCGAGGTCGGTTGCGGACCCGGCCACCTGTCGGTCCGGCTGGCTCGCCAGCACGGCCTGGAGGTGACCGGCCTGGACCTGGACCCGGCCATGATCGCTCGCGCCCGAGCCGACACCGACCGCACAGGGAATCGCGATGGGCGCCGACCATCGTTCCTGGTGGGCGACGTGATCTCACTGGCGTTCCCCGACCGATCCTTCGACCTGGTCGTCAGCACCCTGTCGATGCACCACTGGACCGACCCAACGGCCGGCCTGGGCGAGATCGGCCGCGTGCTGCGCCCAGGCGCCCGGGCGCTCATCTGGGACTTCCGGCCCGGCGTCCGGCCACATCCGTTCGGGCCACGCCACGCGCACCTGCCCGACCCGGCCGAGCACACCAATGGCTCTCCACTTCAGATGGTGATCGCCACGCCATGGCCCTGGCCCTGGCGGTTCAACCTCACCCAGCGGGTCGAGCTGGTCCGCGCCGATAGTCACCATCCTTGAGTCCCACCCGAGCTTGAGGGGATGGTCCACCAGCTCGTGGGTGGTGGCCTACCAGACCGGTCTGGTCGGCCCGGGTGGCGTGGTAGAGGTGGTAGCGGGCCAACGCGCCGGCGAGGGTGTCCAGCTCGGCCATGGCGGCCCCGGCCCCGAGGCATGGCGCAGGGCGATGGCGCGGTGCAGGCGGGTCACGGGGGACGGCGCGAGCGTCAGCAGCATCAGGAGCACCAGCCCACCGTCGCGGTCGAAGCGGGCAGCCGCGCGGGCGCGGTGCAGCCGGATCAACGCCAGCAGCCCCGCCACCTCCGGCTCGGTCGGCATGAGCTGGTGGAGCAGCGACGCCAGCCACTCGGCGTCGTCGACCAGGTCGCGGGACTGGGCCTGCTCGGCGGTGGACACATAACCCTCGTTGCACAGCAGGTAGATCACGGCCAGGACCTCGGCCAGGCGCGCCCCAGCTCGTCGTCGGCAGGCATCCGGTACGGGATCCCCGCGTCGGCGATCTTCCGCTTGGCGCGGGTGATCCGTTGCGCCACGGTCGTCTCCGGCACCAGGAACGCCCGGGCGATCTGGGCCGTGGTCAGCCTGCACACCACCCGCAGGGTCAGCCCGGCCAGGTGCTGACCATGCGCAGCGCCTCGTCCAGGTCGGCGACCTCGATCTCGGCGTACCCGCTGACCACCTCCTTGCCCTCCACGAACGGCCCGTCGGTGCCCACGAACAACAGCACATGCTTCACGTGCCACACGCTCCTTGGTTCAACGCATTGCCGTCCGGCGGGCTAGGCCTGGCCGTACAGCTCGGCCATCCGGCGCGCCAGCTCCTCCGGCGCCACGTCCTCCACGTGCGTCGCGATCGTCCAGCCGTGCCCGAAGGGGTCGATGACGTAGCCGTCGCGGTCGCCGTAGAACTGGTCCTGGGGGGGACGCTGGAGGGTCGCGCCAAGCTCCACCGCGCGCGCGATCACCGCGTCCACGTCCTCGACGTAGAGGAACAGCGAAGATGGGGAACCGGCGACGCCACCGGGCGGCGGCGCCTTGCTGCCCTGCTCTGGGGACTCGTCCTCGACGATGACGACCGAGTCCCCGATCTGGATCTCGGCGTGGGCGATGGTGGCGCCGGGGCCGGGGAAGCGCATGCGCTCGGTCGCCCCGAACACCTCGGCGTAGAACTCGAGGGCCCTGGCGCCGCCCTGCACCACCAGGCAGGGCGTAACGCGGCGGTAAGCGTCCGGGATCGGCTTGGGCTTGCTCGTCGGTGCCATCTGACCTCCTCCGTGCTGGGGATGTGCCTCATCAAGAAGACGATCGGCAGACCGCCCGATACGACAACCTCTCAAGGCCGGTCAGGCGTGTTGCTGGCGATCGCCGCGCCAGCCTTCTCGACGCGGACGCGGGTGAACAGGTAGGCGATGGCGACGGCGCCGATGGTGGCGAAGAGCCGGTTGACATCGACCGCCGGGCGCCACCACACCCTGCCGTCCTTGATGACATACGCGCCGGCTGGCCGAGCGATCACCCCAAAGCCGCCGCCCTCGCCTTCCTGGCCGCGCTCGTCGTGGCCCCCGCCACCACCCGCGCCGCCCGCCACGGTGGCCGCGGCGATGACGGTGACGCCGTCTGTCTCGTAGGGCTCGGCGAATACCCTGCTGACGGTGATCGCATCGCGGACCGTGGTGACTAGCTCAGCAACCTTCATGGAACCTCCCGCCTCGTCAGGTCCGGGTGCCCGAGCATCCTAGGCTCGACGCATGCCCGAGCACTGAAAGTGGGGAACATGAGGCCCCAGCGACCGGGGTTCTGGAACTCACGCTCGACCTACTGCTGGAGTTCCTCGGCGTCCATGATCGACTGCAGCAGCCCTTGCAGGGCGGTGAGGTCCTCGAGGGTCATGAGCTGACGCCACCGCACGGACTAGCTCGGCGGTGATGCTGCGCACCAGGGACGTCAACCACCAGCCGGGCAGCGAGCTCGCCGGTCGGTGCGGCCAGCGGTCGCCCATGTCGGGTGAGAGCAGCTCGCCATTCACCTTCTCCGTGAGGCCTCCCAGGCATCGAGGCGGTCCAGGCCCACGGCACAGCCCCGCCTCGGCGCGGCCTCCCCTTCTCGGCCACCGAGGAGCCAGGGGAGCGCGCCAAGCTCGCACCCGGGGCTTCGGGTCAAGATGGCGACGGGGAACGAGACGGCCACGGCGCCCCAGGCCAGGAGGTCACCGGCGTAGGTCCACGCTGCCAGCACCGGGTTCCACACCCCGCCGCCGGCAAGGGAGCCGACCAGGCCGATCGCGGCGCCTCCGGCCAGAAACACCACGGCCGGCCACAGCCCCCAGCGTCGTCGGAAGGTGAGGGCGACCACCTCGGGGAGCCACCAGATGGTGAACAGCGTGTACAGCCGCCCCGACTCGATGGGATCGCGCTCGAGGAACCCGTTCCATTTGGTGAACAGCGCGGCGAACCAGTACAACACGGTCGCCCCGAGGATCACCCGGATCCCCAGGCCGATCGGGCCCGGCCGGACCAGCTGCGGGCCCTTGGGCTTGGTTGTCTGCATCGTTTCCTCCCTTTCTTGCGCCTCTTGCTAGGACCCGCGCTCCGCCACGCCGAGGACGTGCGGGCGGGCCAGCGGTGGCATGGCCTTGAGGTCGAAGCGGTCCAGCTGGACCAGCCGCAGCCCGGCGGCTCCGATGGCGGCGACCGTGTCGCGGTTGGGGTGGCAGCCGCCGACCAGCCACCCCCAAGGGTGCTCCAGCCGGTCCTGCCAGCAGGCCAGCCGCGGGTCGGTGGCCCGCACGTGCTCGTAGAAGCGCAACCTCCCGCCCGGGCGCAGCACCCGACGGACCTCGGCCAGGGCGCCCTCCAGGTCGATGACGGTGCACAGGACCAGGCTGGCCACCACCGCGTCGACGGTGGCGTCGGGGGCGGGTAGGGCCTCGGCTGTGCCATCCACGACCCGGATCGGGACCGGCGCCTGGCTGGCCACGGCCAGGGCCTGGCGGCGCAGGTAGGGCTCGGGCTCGATGGCCAGGACCTCGGTGACGGTGGCCGGGTAGTGGGGGACGTTGAGGCCGTTGCCGGCGCCGACCTCCAGGATCCGACCGGTGAGGCCGGCCAGCAGGCGCCGGCGGTGGTCGCCGATCTCGGCGTCCATGAGGTGGCCGACCCGCGCATAGACGCGGGCGAACAGAGGGTGGTGGACCGCTCGTTGCTGAGCAAGCGTGCGCATGGGCATCCTTCCGAGCCTGTGAGGTGCTGGGTACTAGCGGACGGTGCGGCGGTAGGCGCGCACGGCCAGCGGGACAACGACCGCGGTGATCGCGACCGCCCACAGCAGGGCGAGGACGACCTGGCTGGCGACGGTCCGCCCGGGTGGGAGGGCGCCCGGGCCCAGGACCAGGCCCCGCAGGGCGTTGGTGGCCACGGTGACGGGCTGGTTGGTGGCAAACGGCTGCAGCCAGGCGGGCATGGTCTGGGTGGGGACGAAGACCGAGCTAGTGAAGGCCAGTGGGAACACCACCAGGTAGGTGGCCGCCTGGACCGCCTCGGCGGTCCGCACCAGCAGACCCAGGAGCGCCATCACCCACGACCAGGCGTAGCCGAACAGCAGGCCGACCGCCGCAGCCCCGAGCAGACCGGGCAGGCCGGTCTGGGGGCGGAAGCCAATGCCGTAGCCGACTGCGAGCATCAGCGTCAAGGTGAGCGCCAGGCGGACCAGGTCGGAGAGGGTCCGGCCGGTCAGCACCGCCGCGCCGGCCATCGGGAGCGAGCGGAACCGGTCGATGGCACCCTTGGCGAGGTCCTCGGCGAGGCCGGACGCGGTGGTCGCCCCGCCGAACAGCGCAAACTGGGCCAGCAGGCCGGGGAGCAGCCAGTTGACGTAGCGGCCGGCGGCGGCTGGCGGGAGAGCGTTCTGGATGGCGCCGCCGAACACGTAAGTGAACATCAAGATGAAGATCACCGGCATGACGCTCGACAGCACCAGCACCTGGGGCAGCCGGACGGTGAACAGTAGGTTGCGCCGAGTGATGACCGCGATGTCGCTGACCGAGCGGGCCAGCCAG
>DASUPQ010000423.1 GCA_036280995.1 Actinomycetota bacterium
CGACGGTGGTGACGCCGAGGTCGCGGAGCTTGCCGGCGGTGACCGGCCCGACCCCCCAGAGCCGCTCGACCGGCAGTGGATGGAGGAAGGCCAGCTCGCCGTCGGGCGGCACCACCAGCAGGCCGTCGGGCTTGGCCACGCCGCTGGCCACCTTGGCCAGGAACTTGGTCCTGGCCACGCCGACGGTGATCGGCAGCCCCACCCGCTCGCGGACCTCGTGCCGCAGCCGCACGGCGATCTCGGCGGGCGTGCCCGAGATGCGCCAGAGCCCGCCGACGTCCAGGAACGCCTCGTCGATGGAGAGCCCCTCGACCAGCGGCGTCGTCTGCCGGAAGACCTCGAACACCGCCTTGCTGGCCTTGGCGTACACCCCCATCCGGGGCGGCACCACCACCGCCCGCGGGCACAGCCGCCGCGCCTGCACCCCGCCCATGGCCGTCCGCACCCCGTGCGCCTTGGCCTCGTAGCTGGCCGCCAGCACCACCCCGCCGCCGACGATCACCGGCCGGCCCCGCAGCCGGGGGTCGTCCCGCTGCTCGACCGAGGCGTAGCACGCGTCCAGGTCGGCGTGCAGGATGGTCGCCCGCTTCATCGAACGTATGTTCCCACCGCCGGGCAGCGGCTGTCGAGCCGCCGTGATGGAATGCGGGCTCACCACCGAACCGGGAGGACGCAGATGGATCTGAAGCTCGAGGTCGTCCCCATCCCCGTCTCCGACGTCGACGCCGCCAAGGCCTTCTACACCGAGCAGGTCGGCTTCAACCTCGACCACGACGCCCGCCCCAACGAGCGCATGCGGATCGTCCAGATGACGCCCCCCGGCTCGGCCTGCTCGGTGGTGATCGGCGAAGGCCTCCCCCTCGGCGCCCCCGGCTCGGTCAAGGGCGTCCAGCTCGTGGTCGAGGACATCGACGCCGTCCGCGAGGCCCTGGCCGGCCGCGGCGTCGGCGTCAGCGACGTCCAGCAGCTGGGTCCCGAGGGCAGCCCGGGCTCGCGCTTCCTGTTCTTCGACGACCCCGACGGCAACACCTGGGCCGTCCAGGAGCTGAAGCGCTCCTAGACTCGCCCCCGGCTGCGGGCGGCCGGTCGACCCGGATACGCTGGCGGCCGCATGGACAAGCCATCCGATCCCGCTGAGGCGAGGCGTCACCGCGAGGCCGTGGAGGCGGCCGACGAGGCCAGGCACGTCGTGCGGGCGATCGAGGACTTCCAGGACCCGTCGCAGGAGTGGCGCCGGTTGTTCTCCGAGCTGTTCGGCAGCTTTCTGCTGGTGCTGGTCGCCGCCGGCGGCGGCATGGTCGGCCAGGCGTTCCCGGGCACGATCGGCCGGGCGGCGGCGGTGGTCGCGCCGGCGCTGATGGTGACGGCGATCATCCTGTTCATGGGCAAGGTGTCCGGCGCCCACCTCAACCCCGCCGTCAGCGTCGCGTTCTCGCTGCGCCGCGACTTCCCGTGGCGGCGCGTCCCCGGCTACGTGCTCGTCCAGCTGGCCGGCGCGGTGCTGGCCGCCTGGTTCCTGCAGGCCGTCGTCGGCGTGTCGTCGGCCTACGGCGCGACCTACCCGGCCGCGGGCTGGCCCGCCGGGGACGCGTTCCTGCTGGAGGCCGTGCTCACCCTCGGCCTGGTCAGCGTCATCCTCGGCACCGCCTCGGGCGCCCAGAACCTCGGCCCCATCGCGGCCATCGGCGTCGGCGCCTACATCGCCCTGGCCGGCCTCTGGGCCAGCCCGATCTCCGGCGCCTCGATGAACCCGGCCCGGAGCTTCGGGCCCGCCGCCGTCGCCGCCGACCTCCGCTCCTACTGGGTGTACGTCGCCGGACCCCTGGTCGGCGCCGTCGCGGCCGTCGGGATCGCCTTCGTCCTCCGCGGAGGCGGCGGCGGCCGCTCCGCCTCGGCCGCGGCCCAGGGCGGCCTGTTCACCCGGGCCAGACGGCCCGACCGAAGCTGAGGGGCGACCATGTCCAGGACCGTGCTCATCACCGGGGCCTCGTCGGGCATCGGGCGCGCCACCGCGCTGGAGCTGCTGCGTGCCGGCCACACCGTCTACGGCGGCGCCCGCCGCGTCGAGAGCCTCGACGCCGTCACCGCCGCCGGCGGCCACGCCCTGGCCATGGACGTCACCAGCGACGAGGACCGCCGGCGGGCCGTGCGGACCGTCCTCGGCCAGCAGGGCAGGATCGACGTCCTGGTCAACAACGCCGGGTTCGGGCTCTACGGCGCCGCCGAGGACGTCCCCCTCGACCAGGCCCGCTACCAGCTCGAGGTCAACCTGTTCGGCCCGGCCCGGCTGATCCAGCTGGTGCTCCCCCACCTGCGCCGGCAGCGCTCGGGCACGATCGTCAACGTCTCCTCCATGGGCGGGGAGATCACCTTCCCCCTGGGCGCCTGGTACCACGCCTCCAAGCACGCCCTCGAGGCCTACTCCGACGCCCTCCGTCAGGAGGTGCGCCGGTTCGGCGTCGACGTCGTCCTCGTCCAGCCCGGCCTGATCAGGACCGAGTTCGGCGACGTCACCGCCGGCGGGGTCCGCGAGCTGTCCGGCCACGGCCCCTACCACGACCTCGCCGAGGGGCTGGCGACGAGCACCGAGGCGCTCTACCGGGAGGGCGGCAGGGCGTCGGACCCGTCGGTCGTGGCCGCGACCATCCGCAAAGCGGTGGAGTCCTCCAGCCCGAAGCCCCGCTACCCGGTCGGCTACATGGCGAGGCCCCTGCTCGCCCTCAACCGGTTCCTGCCGGCCCGCCTGTTCGACCGGGTCGCCTCCAGCCAGCTCAGCTAGCCGGCGCGCCTGTCGGACTAGCGCTGCGGTTTCCCAATCCGCTGAGCGTGGTACAGCCATTCCCTCCAAGGAGGTGGTCCGGCATGGACAAGGAAGGGTTCCGCGACAAGGCCGACGAGGCCCTCACCCAGGGCGAGCAAGAGGTCGACGAGCGCACCGGCGGCCGCTTCGACGAGCAGACCGACACCGCCGCTCAGGAGGCCCGTGAACGAGGCGAGGGCCTGCTCGGCGACCAGCAGGCAGACGAGCCGAAGCCCTAGTTCGGCAGTCGGGAGTCATCAGCCGCGGAACGACGACCGCGACCCGGCGCTATTCGATGGCGCGGCGGTCGCGGTCGTCGCGCGTCAGCCAGGCACGCAATGTCCGGCGGACCGGCTCGGCGTAGGAGTCGCCAATGACCTTGACATCTCCCATGACGACCGTGGCCCTGACCACCACCCTGGGGGCCGTCCGCCCAGCCGGCGCCTCCCGCACCGCAACCTTCTTGTCGCCCATCACCGCGATCCCGCTCAGCTGTACGTCGACGCCGTCGGGCACGTAGATCTTGACGTCGCCCATGACGGCGGTCGCGGTGATGTCGACGTGGCCTTGTGGCACCTCGGCGCCGCGCAGGTCGAGCACCACGTCACCCATGACGGCGAGCGCCGCGAGCGGCCGCTCGACCCGCCATCGTCCCTGCCGCTTGCTGTCACCCATGACCGCGACGACCCACTCGCGGTCGCCGCCAGCCGGCCGCGCCTGGACCGCCGTGGAGCCGGGCACCTCGGGCAGGTCGGTTGTGATGCGGACCAGCTCGCCCCGGGTGGTGGCGGTGTACGCGGCCTCGGTCCGTTCGGTCAGCTCGCCGAGCGTGAGCCGGCCCTCGACGGTGGCCACCCGCAGTCGCTCCACCACCGCTTCGCGCTCCGCATCGGAGGCGCGGACCTCGCCGGACGGGCCGCGCTGGCCAGGTTCGTCGGTCATGCCCCGACAATACGTGGCAACAGGTCGTCCATGACACCCCCGGCATACCGTCGCCTCCTGCCGACCCGCCATCCGTAACGGGCTGCTCACCGCACCAGCCGGGGGTGGGTCGTCCACCTTGTCGGCGGGCACGCTGGGGCCCCCTGTTGATGGAAGGGACGCCGCAGCTCAGTTGCGACCGTCACTCCGTGGCGATGGCGGACAACATGTTCATGCGGGCGGCTCGGTGGGCGGGGCGGACGGCGGCCAGCACCCCGGCCAGGGCACCGAGCGCGAGCACCACGGCCAGCGACAGCTTGGGGACGGCGAACGAGCCGAAGCCCTCGCTGGCCAGTGACGACACCAACGCCCAGCCGAGGAACAGGCCCAGGCCCAGGCCTCCGACGGTGCCGAACAGACCCACGGTGAGTGCCTCACCTCGTACCATTGTCCGGGTCTGGCGTCGGGTCTGGCCCACGGCCCGGAGCAGGCCAAGCTCGCGGGTGCGTTCGTGGATCGACAACGACAAGGTGTTGGCGATGCCCATGACGGCGATCACGATCGCCAGGATCAACAGCAGGTAGACGACGGTGAGGTACAGGTTGATCTCGCCGGCGATCGACTCGGTGAACTCCTGGTTGGTCTGCACGTCGGGGGCGCCGAACCGGTCGGCCACCCGCTGCACGGCCGCTTCGCCCTCGGCGACGGGCACGCCGTCGGCCAAGGCGATCAGCATGTTGACGTCGGCGGGGCGGGACGTGTGGGGCAGGTACGCGTCGCGGTGCAGCATGATCCCGCCACCCTCGCTCAGGTTGTCCTCGGCGTAGATCGCCCCGACCGTCGGCCGCTCGGTCACGCCGTCGGGGTAGTCGACGGTCACCGGGTCGCCGAGCGCCAGCCCATGCTGCTCGGCGTAGTCGGCCGAGATGGCCACCTGGTCGGGGCGGAGCTCTCGTAGCGATCCGTTCAGCACGTCGAGGTGCTCGACCGACTCGATGGTGGCCGGGTCGAAGGTGGGGGCGAGCCTGCCCTCACCGTCGATCCGTACAGGCCCGCCGCCTAGGGGCGAGGCCGCCGCGACCTCGGGCAGCTCGGCGACCGCGCGGGCCAGGTCGGTGCTGAGGCCGCCAGCGCCTTCGCCGATGATCACCAGGTCGCCGGCGAACTGCTTGTCGACCGCGTCGTCGATCGACTGCTTGAGCGACGCGCCGACGACGGCGAACAGCGACACGACGGCCACGCCGATCAGCAGCGCGGCGGCGGTGCTGGCGGTGCGCCGCGGGTTGCGCATCGCGTTGCGCTGGGCCAGCACCCCGCTCATGCCACGCCAGGTCGCCTGTGGGGCGCCGAGCACGGCGGCGGCGGGGCGGGCCACGACAGGTCCCAGCACCACGATACCGGTCAGGGTCGCCAGCGCGCCCAGGCCGGTGGGCAGCAGCGCCTCGCCGGTGGCCCCGACGATGGTCAGGGCGATGCCCGCCCCGGTGACGACGGCACCGGCGACGGCCCGTCGCCGCGAGGTCGCGGACCGGTCGACGGCGACGTCACGCAGCGCCGCCAGCGGGGCGACGCGGGAGGCCCGGACCGCCGGAGCCAGGCTCGCCACCAGCGTGACGACCACGCCCACGGCGAGGGCGATCGCGACCGTGCTGGCGTCGAGGACCAGCGGGGAGGCCGGAGTGGTCAGGCCGATGGCGTCCATGAGGGGGAGCAGGCCCAGCGCCAGCCCCATGCCGGCGGCGATGCCGCCCACCGAGGCCAGCAGGCCCACGGCCAGCGCCTCGGCGGTGACCGAGCGCAGCACCTGGCTCCGCGATGCGCCGAGTGCCCGCAGGAGCGCCGACTCGCGGGTGCGCTGGGCCACCAGGATCGAGAAGGTGTTGTAGATGGTGAAGGTCGCCACGACGAGGGCGACCCCGGCGAACAGGATCAGGGCCTGCTGGAAGGCCTCATGGTCCTCCCCCTGGGTCTCCCCCTCCATCTCGCGGGTCAGCTCGGCACCGGTCAGCGCCTCGACACCGTCGGGGAGCACGGCGTCGAGGCGGCGGACCAGCTCGGCCTGGCTCACGCCCGGCTCGGCGGCCACCGCGACGCCCGTCGCCCTGCCGGGCTCGGGCGTGAGCACCCGGTCGGCGAACTCGGTGGTGAAGCCGGCGTAGGTGGCCGATCCCTGGCTGTCGGCGCCGCCGAAGGTGGCCAGACCGACGATCGTCACCTCGACCCGGTCGGGCGACCGCACCACGGTCGTGTCGCCGACCGCCAGCTCGCCGTCCTCGGCCGCCGCCCTGTCGATGACGACCTCGCCCGGCGCGGCCGGCGCGCGGCCCTCGGCCAGGGCATAGGAGTTGAGCCGGGCGTCGGTGACCCAGTTGCCGGCGATGGTGGGCGCGCCGCCGCCGATGGGGTCGCCGTCGGCGCCGACGATGCGACCGTTGCTCTCGATGCGGGGGGCCACGGCGGCGACGCCGTCGACCGCGGCGATGGTGTCGGCCAGCGAGCGGTCGATGAGGCCACGCTCGGTGACCTCCTCCTGGCCGAGCTCGACGCTCGAGCGCACCAGCGCATCGGTACCCTTGTTGGCCTCGGCGATGACGTCCGAGAAGCCGTTGATCAACGTGCGGTAGAGCACGAGGGTGCCGGCAAGGAACGCCACGCCCAGCAGCACGGACAAGCCGGTGGCGAGCAGGCGCCGCCTGTGCGCGGCGATGGACTTGAGGGTGATCCGCCACATGGTCAGCTCCCGAGCCGCTTGATGGTGTCGAGCACCCGCTCGGCGGTGGGGTCGGCCATGTGGTCGACGATGCGGCCGTCGGCCAGGAACACGACGGCGTCCGCGTGGGCGGCCGCGCCGGGATCGTGGGTGACCATCACGATGGTCTGTCCCATCTCGTCGACGGCCCGCCGCAGGAAGCCGAGGAGCTCGGCGCCGCTGTGGGAGTCGAGGTTACCGGTGGGCTCGTCGGCGAAGACGATCGCCGGCCGGCTGACCAGCGCCCGGGCCGCGGCCACCCGCTGCTGCTGGCCGCCGGACAGCTCGGAGGGTCGGTGGCCGAGCCGGTCGCCGAGGCCGACGGTGGCGATCACCTCGTCGAACCACGCTGGGTCGGGCCTGCGGCCGGCGAGGGTGAGGGGGAGCGTGATGTTCTCCCGGGCCGTCAGCGTCGGGACCAGGTTGAAGGCCTGGAACACGAAGCCGATGCGGCTGCGCCGCAGCAGCGTGAGCTCCTTGTCGGACAGTGCGCCGAGCTCGGCGTCGCCGACGAACACCTGTCCATCGGTGAGGCTGTCGAGCCCGGCCAGGCAGTGCACCAGGGTCGACTTGCCCGACCCGGACGGGCCCATGATGGCGCTGAACCGGCCCGTGGGCAGGTCCAGCGTCACCTCGTCGAGGGCGATCACGGCGGTGTCCCCCGAGCCGTAGACCTTGGTGGCTCCGACGGCCCGGGCGGCGGTGGTGGTGGGGGTCCGCGTTGACGTCGACATGCCCGCATCGTCCCGCCGGGCGGCCGCGTTGTCGTCCTCCGGGGGGAGGCTCTGGCCCTACTCCGGGCCGACGTTCCCGTCGCGCGGGCTCACGTCCAGCCGGGCCGCACCAGGCCCGACTCGTAGGCGAAGACCACGAGCTGGATCCGGTCGCGGGCGCCCAGCTTCACCATGGCCCGGCTCACGTGCGTCTTGGCCGTGAGCGGGCTCACGACCAGTCGTTCGGCGATCTCGTGGTTGGTCAGCCCCTCGGCGACCAGCGCCATGACCTCCCGCTCCCGCTCCGTGAGGGCATCGAGCGCCGGCGACCGAGGGGCCTCCCTGGTCCGGGCCGCGAACTCGCGGATGAGCCGCCGGGTCACGCTCGGCGACAGCAGCGCGTCGCCCGCGGCGACGGCCCGCACCGCCTGCAGCAGCTCGACCGGCTTGGTGTGCTTGACGATGAAGCCGCTGGCGCCGGCGCGGATGGCCTCGAACACGTACTCGTCGAGCTCGAACGTGGTGAGGATGACGATGCGCACCCCGGCCAGCCGGTCGTCGGCGGTGATCCTGCGGGTGGCGGCCAGGCCGTCGGTGCCCGGCATGCGGATGTCCATGAGCACGATGTCGGGCCGGTGGCGCCGGGCGAGCTGCACCGCCTCGTCGCCGTCACCGGCCTCGCCCACCACCGCGACGTCGTCCTGGGCGTCGAGCAGCGCCCGGAAGCCCGCCCGCACCAGGTCCTGGTCGTCGGCGAGCAAGACGCTGATCATCGCGCCCCGTCCCGCAGCGGGAACTGCGCCCGGACGCGGAAGCCCCGGCCGGGGCGGGGGCCGGCTGCGAACGTGCCGCCCAGAGCGTTGACCCGCTCCCGCATGCCGGCGAGGCCACGGCCCGACCGGCCATCCGGCCGGTCGGAGCCTGTCGCCTGTCGGCCGTAGGCCGTGTCCACGCCGTTTCCATCGTCGTCGACCTGCACGACCAGCTCGGTGGGGGCGTACACCAGGCGGACCGTGGCCCGGGCGTCGCCGCCGGCGTGGCGGACGACGTTGGTGAGCGCCTCCTGCACGATCCGCAACGCCGCCAGGTCGACCCCAGCGGGCACCGACCGGGCCTCTCCCTCGACGGCCAGGTGGACGTCCAGGCCGGCCGCCCGGGTCCGTCGCACCAGGCCGTCCAGGTCGCGCAGGCCGGCCGTGGGGACGTGGGGAGCCCACGCCCCGGACTCGCCGTGCGCCCCGTCCTCGCCGAGGCCGCGGCTCAGCACCTCCAGCACCGAGTGCAGCTCCTCAAGCGCCTCCTCGCTCGCCTCGTTGATGGCCTCCAGGGCGGGGCGGGCCTGCTCGGGCCGCTCGTCCAGCAGGTGCAGCGCCACCCCCGACTGCACGTTGATGAGCGAGATGTTGTGGGCCAGCACGTCGTGCAGCTCCCGGGCGATGAGCAGGCGCTCCTCGCTCGCGCGACGACGGGCCTCCTCCCGCGCCACATGGGCCCGCTCGGCACGCCGCTCGAGGCGGCTACGGGCGATCTCGCTGGCGGCTCCGACCAGCGGCAACCAGACGAGGTTGGTGGCCGCACCCGCGAGGCCGCGGGCCTTCTCCACCTCGTCGGGTACCAGCGATGGCAGCCAGATGAAGGCGGCGTAGGCGACCGCCAGCACGCGCCACGCGAAGGAGCTCCGGCCCATCATGATGGCGCTGACCACGGCGAACCCGAAGGCGGGGAACCCGGCCGGCCCGCGGGGGTAGCCGCTGGCGGCATAGCCGGCGGCGGCGGCGAAGGTGACCACCAGCGTGGCCTCGGGCCAGCGCCGGCGGAACAGCAACGCCACCGGACCGGCGAGGAGAGGAATGCAGGCAGCCGCGTCGAACGCCCAAGGGCTGGGCGGCTCGTCCTGGCTGTAGCCGATCGTCCCGGCGACCTGGACGAAGGCGATCACCAAGGCGACAAGCCCGTCCAGCGGCCGGGGCCGCAGCCCCTTGGCCGGCGTGAACCAGCCCCGCCACCACCTGGCCCGGCGGCCGCCGGGCCGGGCGTGCCCGGGCTCCCGGTCGCCAAGGCCGGGACGCGCGGGCACGATACGGTCGGTTGTGGCCACGCGAGCACGGTAGGCCGCCGGTCACTGGCTCGACAATCCTCTCCGGGGAGTAGCGCCGCCTACCGCGCCCGGTAGTACCACCGGCAGCGGCCGGAGCAGAGATCACGTGACAGACCCCATCAACTGGGCCTGAGGAGGCCCGAGCCGGCGGGGTCGTCTCCCCCAAACGTCGACACCCTCTACAGCGCCCATTGCTCCGTCAACGGCCGAATGTTCTTGTTGTTGTGGAACACGTTCTCGGGGTCGTACTTGGCCTTCACCTCGGCGAGCCGCCGGTAGTTGGCGTCGCCGTAGGCCTCGCGGACGCGGCCCGTGCCATCGTCGGAGTCCAGGAAGTTCACGTAGACGCCGGCACGATGGGATTCGAGAGCGTCGAAGAATGCTCGTGCCCACGCGGTCTCAGCCGCCCCGACAGTGTCGTCCTGCTCCGGGAGCCAGACAGCGTCGATGCTCATGTTGTGATCCACATCGCGTTCCGGGTAGGCCGTGGCGCCCCGAGGCGCTCGAGCAACTGCGCCACCCATGTGGAACATCGCCGCGTACGACCTCGGTGAGGTGGCGCCGTAGGCATGCTCGGCGACGATGTCGATGACCTCGTCGGACAGGACGGTCAGGTTCGTGGCTTTCCAGTAGTAGTGCCAGCCATGGGGGACGGTATCGTCGATGCCGCTCTGATGGTCGACGTACAACGTGGGTCCGACCAGATCCACGAGCGGAGTCCCGAACTGGCGGAGCGCGCGGACGGCGCGCTCACCTGCCTCCACGGGTCCGGCGTAGCAGCTGGCAACCGCGATGGCTGGCCGGTAGTGCAGCTCGTCGCCGACGACCGGCAGCGGCGGGATCGTGCCGAGCCGGATGACGGTCCCGAGCTCGTCGGGCGCGTCGGCG
>DASUPQ010000424.1 GCA_036280995.1 Actinomycetota bacterium
CTGTGGCGCGAGGTCCTGGCCGCCCAGCACTTCGACGCGGTCGAGGACGCCATCCACCAGGCGAGCGAGCGGCCCGAGGGGTTCGTGCTCCCGGTCGAGCTGTGGGCCCGCATCTGCTACGACTACCTGCTGGCCTACAACACCCAGGTGATCGACCACGACCGGCTGGTCTCGTCGATGATCCCGCTGTACTTCGCGCGCACGGCGACCTTCGTCCGCGAGACCGCCGACGACACCCCCGAGCAGGCCGAGGAGCGGATCGCGGCCTTCGCCGAGGTGTTCCTGGCCGCCAAGCCCTACCTGATCGAGCGCTGGAGCGCCTCCGGCCGCCCCCGCCGCCTCGGCGACCAGCGCGTCCCCGGCGAGGACCGGCGCAAGGGCGACGACACCAGCGAGTTCCTGGCCATCAGGTCCCCCTGAGCGGCCGGCGGTCACAGGTACCGACGGACCGAGGCCCGGTAGCTCCGGTAGGCGGCCCCGAACCGTCGTTCCAGGGAACGCTCCTCCCGCAGGACCTCGACGTGGGTCACGGCCAGCACACCCGGCAGGAGCGGCAGCGGCCAGGCGGTGCCGGCGACCAGGCTGGTCCCCACGTAGCCGAGGGTCCAGGCGAGGTACATCGGGTTCCTGCTGAAGGCGTACGGGCCGCGGCCGACGAGCTGGTCCGGCCGTTCGAGGTTGACGGCCCCTGCCGCCCGCACCGCCCACGCCCCGAGCCACAGGCCGGCCAGGACCAGGGGCCAGCCGCAGCCCTGGCCCACCCAGGCCGGCCAGGGCAGGCTCCACGGCGTGACGACCTGCAGGAGGATGCCCGCCCCGAGCCCCACCAGGTGGGCCTGGGGGATCGGGACGTTGCCCCACCGTGGGCTCATCCGGGGCGTTGCGGGCGCAGGATGGCCTGGACCACGTGCTCGGCGTCCCGGTCGACGCCGGGAAGGAACCCCGACGACATGGCGTAGAGGAAGAAGAGGCCCACGAAGTACAGCCCCGGCTGGCTGGTGACGACCCCGCGGTGGTGCATCGGCTCGCGCGCATCGGCGCCGAAGACCGGGAGGTCGATCCAGGAGAAGTCGGGTCCGAACCCGGTGCACCAGATCACGTTGGCCACCTCCAGGACCCGTTGGTCGGCCAGCACCGGGAGGCCGTCGCGGACACCGACGACCCTGGGGACGCGCCGGACCCCGGCGGCGGCGAGGTCCTTGGGCTTGACCCGGACCAGGGGCGCGCCGTGGGCCATGAGCCTCGGGCGCATCCTGCGGCCGATCGGCGTGTCCACGGTCAGCACGCGATGGCCGACGAACCGGAACATCAGGGGCTGGAAGACGAACCGCGCCACCGCGCCGTCGATCCGGAACGGGACCTGGCCGGACTCCCTGCCCGCCAGCCAGGTCGGGTGCCGGCCGGCGACCTCGAGGGCGATCTCGGCTCCCGAGTTGCCCGCCCCGACCACCAGGACGCCGCCCGCCTGGAGCTGGGAAGGGTTGCGGTAGCCGGCCGAGTGGAGCTGGACGACACCGGGACCGAGGTCGGCGGCGAAGGGAGGCACCCGGGGGACCTGGAAGGAGGACATGGCGACCACCGCGTTGTCGGCCTCCCAGCGCCGGTGGCCCGCGGCGGCCACGAAGCGGCCGCCGTTCCTCGACAGCCGGTCCACCCGGACGCCGGTCCGGACCGGGAGCTGGAACCGGGTCGCGTAGGCCTCCAGGTAGTCGGCCACCTGGTCCTTGGTGGGGAACGAGTGGGCCGGACCGGGGAACGGGACTTCGGCCAACGCGCTGTAGCGGGCCGGGGTGAACAGCCGCAGCGAGTCCCAGTGCCTGCGCCAGGCGTCGCCGACCCGCTGGTTGGCGTCCAGGATCAGGAACGGCCGTCCCCGCCGGGCCAGGTGACGGCCGACCGCCAGGCCGGCCTGGCCACCACCGATGATCACGGTCTCGACGTGCACTGGCTCGGGCATGGTCGCCTCCCGCTGGTCACGCTCGCTTGCCGCCCAACGCTACGGGTGGTCGCGGGCGCGTCCGATGGGGAGTTCTCCCCAGGCCACGAGGCCGTGCCGCATGGCGAACAGGGCGGCCGCGGCGCGGGTGGAGACGCCGATCTTGGCGTAGGCGTTCTGGACGTGGTGGTCGGCGGTCTTGACCGAGATCCCGAGCGCGCGGGCGATCTGCTTGGTCTGCAGGCCGCGGGCGAGCAGACCGATGACCTCGGCCTCGCGCTCGGTCAGTCCGGCTGGCCGCTCGATCCGCGGGACCCGTTGCCCGGCGGCCTCGAGCACGGCGCTGACGGCGTCGGGGTCGAGCCGTCCTTCACCGGCCTCCCGGCCCAGGGCCTCGGCGGCCTCTCCGGGCGAACGCGCCGCCCGGTGGGGTCGCGGCTCGGTCATCGCGTGGTAGGCGTCGGCGGCGGCGAGCAGGCGCGCGGGCGGCCCGATGTCGGCGATGCCGGTCCCCCGGTGGTAGCCCGAGCCGTCCAGGCGCTCGTGGTGGAAGCTGGCCACAGGCGCGAGCTCGGCCAGGAACGGGGAGCGGCTGAGCACGCGCTCGGAGTGGTAGGCATGCAGCCTGACCCGCTCCCAGTCATCCGGCGTGAGTGGGGCCGCCTTCTGCCAGATCCGGA
>DASUPQ010000425.1 GCA_036280995.1 Actinomycetota bacterium
TGCGCCGGCCCGTGGGGGGCCGGGAGGTCATGCGGGGCCAGCTGGAACGGCTGGTCGAGGCGACCAAGCTGGCCAACGTCACCCTCCAGATCCTCCCCTTCGACTCCGGCGCCCACCCGGCCATGGTCGGCTCCTTCAGCGTGCTCCGCTTCCCCGACCGGGAGCTGCCCGACGTGGTCTACCTGGAGCACCTGACCAGCGCCCTGTACCTCAACAAGCCCGACGAGGTCGACCAGTACCTGCACGTCATGGAGACCATCTGCGTCCGCGCCGCGCCGCCCGACCAGACCGTTGACCTGCTCGAGCGGATCCTGGAAGACCTGTAGCCCGGCCAACCCGCCCAGCTCAGCGGAGCAGGTCGTCGAAGTCGCCGTCCTTGACGCCGCCCAGGAAGGCCTCGAGCTCGGCGTCGGTGAACAGCAGCGCCGGGCCCCCGGGATCCCGGGAGTTCCGGACGGCCACCCCCTGGCCCGGGAGCTGGGCGAGCTCGACGCAGTTGCCCTGGGCGCTGCTGCGGGCGCTCTTGCGCCACCGCACCCCCGCCAGGTCGCCCGGGAGCACGCCGTTGTAGCTGATGAACGACCTCGAACCGCGAGTGTCAGGCGTCATTACCGTTCCTTTCGGTTTGTCCCACCCGTTCGCATCGGCCGATTGCACTTGGCTCCGGCAGTTGCATCTGCACTTGGCATTGGCGGATCATAGCCCAGTCGGTCCGGAACTCCGAATCGGGGGCCCGGGCCCCGCCGGGACGCTGTCGGGAGGCCCCATGGCAGATGCCAGGATGGACACGCCGGGGTTCCTCGGGCGTGTGCTCCGGGGCTTGCGCGGCCCAGCCACCCTCCGGCTCCGGCCGCGCCAGCGTCCCGAACCCCCACCCGCTCAGGCCGCGCCGCCTCCCGGCGACGGCCTCGACGCCGCCGAGCAGGCGGCGCTGGAGCAGCTGGGGGCGGCCGACGGGTACGCGACCCGCTGGCCGGTCCGGCGCGAGGTCGCCCGTTCCCTGGCCAGCCGCCAGCTGGTCGTGATCGCCTCCGACTACGTGCTGCTGACCAAGGCCGGCCGTCGCGCCCTCACCGCCGGCCCGCGGGGCCGCGACTGACGAGCCCGGCGCGGCCGGCGGCACCGCCGCCGCCGGTCCCGCCGCCGGGTCCTCGCCCGGCGTGCCGAGCGCCGCCCATCCCCGCGGTCAGCCGGCGGGGGCGGCCAGGCGCGAGAGCCCGCCCAGGCCGGCCCGGCGGACGAGCTCGGCGGCCAGGGGGCGGCTCGCCTCGACCAGGCCGGCCAGGTCGTGGCCGACCAGCCGGCCGTCGCCGACCCGGCGGACGCCGTCGACCCAGACGTCGGCCACGTCGCCCGGGGAGGTGCAGTAGACGACCTGCTGGCGGGGGTCGTGGACGCTGGCCAGGCCGGGTCGGTCGCCTCGCAGGCGGACCACGTCGGCCCGCTTGCCCGGCTCCAGCGACCCGATCAGGCCGTCGAGGCCGAGCGCCCGCGCCCCCTCCAGGGTGGCCATGGCCAGGACGTCGCCGGCGGAGACGGCCCGCGGGTCGAGCCGGGCCACCTTCTGGAGCAGGGCGGCCGCCTTGACCGCCTCCAGCATGTTCTGGCTGTCGTTGGAGGCGGCCCCGTCGGTGCCGATCCCGACCGGGATGCCGGCCCCGCGCAGCGCCGCCAGCCGGCACACCCCCGACCCGAGGATCATGTTGGCCACCGGGTTGTGGACCACGGCGACCCCGGCCCCGGCCAGCAGGGCGATCTCCGGCTCGACGACCCAGATGCCGTGCCCGGCCACCACCGGCACGTCCAGCAGGCCGACGTCGGCGGCCCGCTCCACGCTGGTGCGGCCCCAGCGCAGCCGGGCCTGGACGACCTCCTCGCGCACCTCGGCCAGGTGGGTGTGGACGGCCCAGCCGTGCTCGCGGGCCGCCCTGGCCGAGGCGGCCAGGAGCTCGTCGGTCTGGCCGAGCACGGTCCCGACCCCGAGCCGGAAGCCGACAAGGTCGCTGGCGGCACAGCGTTCGGCCAGGGCCTCGTGCTCGGCCAGGAACCCGGCCACCGGGTGGCGGTCGGGCTCGGCCACGTCCTCGGGCCCGAACGCCACCACCCCGCGCAGGCCGAGCTCCTCCAGCCCGTCGACCACCCCGAGGCTGGCCAGCGACCCCAGGTTGGTGTGGCAGAACATGTCGTTGACGCAGGTGGCTCCCGACAGCAGCAGCTCGGCCCCCTTGAGCATGGCCCCGACCCGGGCCATCTCCCGGGTCAGGTGCCGGCCGGCCGGGCCGACCAGCCGCTCGCCCCACTCGAACAGGGTCAGGTCCTCGCCCATGCCGCAGATCAGCGCCTCCGACAGGTGGGTGTGGCCGTTGACCAGCCCGGGCAGCACCACCCCGTGGTCGTCGCCCACCACCTCGGCGCCGGGGAACCGGGCCGTCACCTCGGCGAACGGCCCAACGGCCAGGACCTCGCCGCCGGCGAAGGCGACCGCCCCGCCGGCCAGGTCGCCGGCCGGCCCCATCGTGAGGAGGTGGCCGCCCCGGACCACCGTGGTCCGGCTCATTGCTGGGTGGCGGCGCGGCGGGTCTCGTGGTGCCAGGGGATGACCAGGCGCTCGACCAGCCCGACGAGGAAGAACAGGGCGATGCCCATGAGCGACAGCACCAGCACGGCCGCGAACAGCTCGGTGGTGGCGAGCTGGTTGTTGAGGGCCAGCA
>DASUPQ010000426.1 GCA_036280995.1 Actinomycetota bacterium
CGATGATGTCGCGTTCTTTGAAGCCGACCTGGCCGTTCTCGAGCCGGTGGATCTTCCATTCCGAGGCCCGGATGGACTCGGCGGCCTCGTCCCGGCTCAGGCCCAGCTCGGTCCGCAACCGGCGCAGCCTCGCCCCCACCACCATGCGGCGAACGGTCGGGCCAGCCCACTCGGACTGGAATCCGGTCATGGCGATCCCCCCCCGCAGCCTGGTTACGCTACTAGTCTGCCACGGGCGGGACGATCCGATCAGGTTCGCCGGTCACGACGAACACGCAGACGGCGCCTCCATGAGGCGCCGTCTGGACGTCCGGCCCCCCCTTGGGTCGGCCGGTCACGCGGATCGAAGGGCTAGCCGCCGGCTTCGACGCCGCGGAGCAGCTGGCGGACTTCCGTCTCGCGGTAGCGACGGTGCCCGCCGAGCGTGCGGATGCTGGAGAGCTTGCCTGCCTTGGCCCACCGGGTCACGGTCTTGGGGTCGACACGGAACAGCGCGGCGACCTCCGCCGGGGTGAGCAGCGCCTCGGGAGCGGGCGCAGACTGGACGGTACGACTGGCGGACATGGTTGCCACCCCTCACCTCGAACTTCCCCCCGTCGAGACGGGATTCTCGCGGAGGTCCTGAATATCCTAGAGGCGTCGAATGGGACAGACCATAGCAACTTAGGGCTATTTTCCGCCCCGCCTAGTAGGACTATCGGCAACCGACCGCCAGAGCTTCGGCAAAAGGTGCGGAGACCTCAATTGCTGGATTCCCGTCCCCGCAGCGCCGACCAGCGCTCGCTCAACGTGCGGTACAGCTCGCTGGAACGGTCCAGGTCGCCCGCTTCCAGGGCACCCAGCGCCTCCCACACCTCGGCGGCCGAGTGGTCGGCGACCAGGTCCTCGAACGGGATTGCCCTGGTTAATCCTCCGTAGTCGAGCTGGACCAGGCTGTCGGGGTCGAAGCTGTGGAGCCAGGCGCGCAGTTCCTCGACGGCCACGACCATCTCGGCGTCGTCCATCAGCTCCTGCAGGATGGAGACGGCCCGGGAGGCGCGGCCGCGCGCCTTGGCCATGGTCGTCCGGTAGGTGAGCCGGGCCGCCTGGCCCGACGCCGGGGCCCCGACCCGCCGCTCGCCGTCCTCGAACAGGGCGAACCAGGGCAGGGGGACGTGCCACGCCGCCTGCTGGATGTGGCTGCGCGACCCGGGCCGCTCGTTCTCCCAGCGCTCCAGGGTCTGCTCCGCCCTCTCGACGTCGCCGGCGGACACGAACGCGTCGGCCACCTCGTCCGGGACCGAGCTGCGGAAGGCGACCAGCGACTGGAGGGTCCGCAGCTCGGTCCGGAGGGGGCAGAGGTAGACCACGTCCCCGACCCGCTCGACGAGGGCGTGCTCCCGGTCGGCGCCAACGGTCAGGCCGAGGGCGCGGGCCAGGCCGCGGCGCTCCTCGCGGCCGACGAGCAGGCTCGCCGGCAGGACCTGACCGGCCTCCACGTACGACGCCCACTCCGCTCGCTCGCGGGGCGGGAACGCCGCCAGCGGCTGGTAGATGCGTAGATACGCCGTGAAGGCATGGCCCTTCATGGTGAGGAGTATAAGGAGAGGCCTGTGGTAGGTTGGCCTACCGGTGGGTACTCCCCACCATGCGTCTGCCGCTCTGGCGGCGATCCCGCCGGGGCCCGTCCAGGAGGTCATCCTTGGGAGCGTTCGGGCTCATGGGTGGCGAGTACGAGCAGGTCGTCTACAACCACGACCCGGCGTCCGGACTGAAGGCCATCATCGCCATCCACTCGACCGCCCTCGGGCCGGCGCTGGGCGGCACCCGCTTCTACCCGTACGCCTCCGAGGACGACGCCCTGGCCGACGTCCTCCGGCTGGCCAAGGGGATGAGCTACAAGGCGGCCGTGGCCGGGCTCAACCTCGGCGGCGGCAAGGCGGTCATCATCGGCGACCCCAAGCGGGTCAAGACCGAGGCCCTGCTGCGCGCCTACGGCCGCTTCGTGGAGAGCCTTGGCGGCCGCTACATCACCGCCGAGGACGTCGGCACCTACATCCCCGACATGGACGTGGTCGCGCTGGAGACCCGGTTCGTGACCGGGCGCTCGCCCGCCAACGGCGGCGGCGGCGACCCCTCGATCAACACCGCCTACGGGGTGCTGAAGGGCATGCAGGCGGTGGCCGAGGAGCTCTGGAAGACGCACGACCTGGCCGGCCGCCACATCGTGGTCCAGGGCGTCGGCAAGGTCGGCACCCACCTCTGCCACCTGCTGCACCAGGCCGGCGCCCGGCTGACCGTGGCCGACGTGGACGTCGACAACGTGGCCCGGGCGGTCAGGGAGTTCGGCGCCGACACCGTGGAGCCGGGCAAGGCCCACGCGGTCGCGTGCGACATCTTCGCCCCCTGCGCCCTGGGGGCGGTCGTCAACGACGACACCCTGCCCGAGCTGAAGTGCGCCGCCATCGCCGGGTCGGCCAACAACGTCCTCGCCCGGGACGAGCACGGCTACGCCCTGCGCCAGCTCGGCATCCTGTACGCGCCCGACTACGTGGTCAACGCCGGCGGCCTCATCAACGTGGCCGACGAGCTCCAGGGCTACTCCCCCGAGCGGGCCAAGGCCAAGGTCGAGGGCGTGTTCGGCTCCGTCCGGGACATCTTCCATCGCGCCAAGGCCGAGGGGATCCCGACCAGCGAGGCCGCCGACCGCATCGCCAAGGACCGCATGCGCGACATCTCCCGCCTCCGCCTGATCCGGGTCCTCCCGGGGGTCAGCGGCTAGCCACCACCTCGCCCATCACCCAGGCGGGGACCTCGCGGTCGGCGAGGAAGGCGACGGCCCGGTCGGCCTCGCCGGGCGGGAGGACGACCACCATCCCCACGCCGAGGTTGGTGGCCCGGGCCAGCTCCTCGTCGGCGACGGGGCCGAGGCGGGCCAGCAGCCCGAACAGGGACGGCACCTGCCAGGAGGCGCGGTCGACCCTGGCCGTCAGGCCGGGGGGGAGGCAGCGGGGGAGGTTGCCGGGGAGGCCGCCGCCGGTGACGTGGCAGAGGGCGTGGACCTCGACCCCGACGGCGAGCAGGTCGACCAGGTGGGGGGCGTAGATGCGGGTCGGGGTGAGCAGCGCCTCCCCGACCGGGACGCCGAGCTCGGGCAGGCGCTGGTCGTAGCCGACCCCGGCCCTGGCCAGGACCCGGCGGGCCAGGCTGAAGCCGTTGGCGTGCAGCCCCGAGGCGGCGAGCCCGAGGAGCACGTCGCCGGCGGCGACCCGTTCGGGGCCGAGCAGCCGGTCGCGCTCCACCATCCCGACGGCGAACCCGGCGAGGTCGTAGGCGTCCGGGGCCATCGCGTCGGGGTGCTCGGCCGTCTCCCCACCGAGCAGGGCGCAGCGGGCCAGCCGGCAGCCCGCGGCGACCCCGGAGACGATGGCGGCCACCCGCTCCGGGTCGACCCGGCCCACGGCCAGGTAGTCGAGGACGAACAGCGGCTCGGCCCCGGTCACGACCACGTCGTCGACCACCATGGCGACCAGGTCGATGCCGACCGTGTCGTGGCGGTCGAGGGCCTGGGCGACCAGCAGCTTGGTGCCGACGCCGTCGCTGGCCGCGGCCAGGACCGGGTCGCCGGGCAGGCCGGCCGCGCCGGCCCGGCCGGAGGAACCGGCCAGGCGCCACAGCCCCGCGAACCCGCCGATACCGCCCAGGACCCTGGGCCCGTGGGTCGCCTCCACCGCGGCCCGCATCAGGGCCACGGCGTGGTCGCCGGCCTCGACGTCGACCCCGGCCTGGGCGTAGGTGAGCGGCTCCCTCTCCATCTAACGCTGGGGCGCCAGGCCCTCGAGCAGCTCCTTGCCCTGGACCTGGGCCTCCACCGGGATCGGGTACCTCCCCGTGAAGCAGGCCGTGCACAGGCCCCCCGGCCCCGTCCCGGGGTCGGCCGCGGTCTCGGTCAGGGCCTCCAGCGACAGGTAGCCGAGCGAGTCGGCGCCGACGTAGCTGGCCACCTCGTCGGTGAGCAGGTCGCTGGCCACCAGCTCGGCCCGGGTCGGCATGTCGATGCCGTAGAAGCAGGGCCAGCGCACCGGGGGCGAGGTGATGCGGACGTGGACCTCGCGGGCCCCGGCCTCGCGGAGCATGGTGACGATCGCCTTGGTCGTGTTGCCGCGCACGATCGAGTCGTCGACCACCACCAGCCGCAGCCCCCGGATCGTCTCCTTGAGCGGGTTGAGCTTGATGCGGATGCCGAGCTGGCGCATGGTCTGGCTCGGCTGGATGAAGGTGCGGCCGACGTAGCGGTTCTTCATCAGGCCCTCGCCGAAGGGGATGCCGCTGGCCTCGGCGTAGCCGGCGGCGGCGCTCCAGGCGGTGTCGGGCACGGGGATGACCAGGTCGGCCTCGACCGGCGCCTCCACGGCCAGGGCGGCCCCGAGGGCGCGGCGGACCTGGTGGACGCTCTGGCCGGCCAGGGTGGAGTCGGCCCGGGCCAGGTAGACGTGCTCGAACACGCACAGCCGCGGGTCGGGCGGGGCGAAGCGGCGGGCCCGCAACCCCTGCCCGTCGATGGCCACGACCTCGCCGGGCTCGACCTCGCGGACCAGGGTGGCCCCGACGATGTCCAGGGCCGCCGTCTCCGACGCGATCACCCAGCCTCCCGGCAGCTTGCCGATGCACAGGGGCCGCACCCCGTGGCGGTCGCGCACCCCGTAGAGGGTCCGCTCGTCCATGATGACCAGCGAGAACGCCCCCTCGAGGCGGGGCATGGTGCGGACGATCGCCTCCTCCAGCGACAGGTCGGCCTCGCGGGCCAGCAGCTCGGCCATCACGTCGGTGTCGCTGCTCGGCCGCCGCTCGCCGCCGGCCGCGTCCGGCGCCCCGAGGCCCAGCGGCTCGGCCAGCACGGCCGTGTTGGTGAGGTTGCCGTTGTGGGCCAGGGCGATCCCGCCCCCGGCGGCGTTGGTCTTGAACGCCGGCTGGGCGTTCTCCCAGCGGGAGCCGCCGGTGGTCGAGTAGCGGGTGTGGCCGATCGCCAGGTGCCCCTGGAGGGTGGCCAGTGTCGGCTCGTCGAAGACCTGGCTGACCAGGCCCATCTCCTTGTAGACGAGCACGCCGCGGCCGTCGGCGACGGCCATCCCGGCCGATTCCTGGCCTCGGTGCTGGAGGGCGTAGAGCCCGTAGAAGACGAGGTTGGCGACCTGCTCCCCCGGAGCCCAGACTCCGAAGACCCCGCACGCCTCGCGTGGATGGTCGGCGTCGAGCATGTTCCTCCTGGCCGTGAAGGCCGAGCGGGCGGTCGGGGAAGCCATCCGATCGTAGCACCGGACCCTGACGAACCGGTGGATGCGGAGATGCACCCCTTGCCCGGCTTCTCGCGTCGGTGGTAAGAATCGCGGGTTGTCCAGGGACACCCCTCCAACGCCTGTATGTGCTGATGAACAGGGGTGTACGGGGGAAGCGGATGTTTGCAAAGCCAAGCGCGCAACAGGTAGATTCCCGTCTGATCCCCCTGTATGACCGAGCCAGCCCGTCCCTTCCCCGGGGCCGTTCTATGAGCAGGAATGCCGTGCGCCTTCGGGCACGCAGACCGCCGGCCGCCGCGGTGACGAGCACCCATCTGCCTCGAGTCCAGCTCCCAGGCACCATCGCAGAGGTCAGCCCATGATCCGAAACATGCAGATCCGGTCCAAGCTGATCGCGGTGCTGGTCATCCCGCTGGTCGCCCTGACGGTGCTGGCCGCGCTCGCCATCGGCGCCGCCGTCAGCCGCGGCGTCCAGGCCGACCGGGTCAACGACCAGACGGCCTTCGCCATCAGCCTGTCGAACCTGGTGCACCAGCTCCAGCGGGAGCGCGACCTGTCGGCCGCCTGGGTCGGGAGCGGCCGCGACGCCGGCTACGGCGGCGTGGTCGCCCAGCGGGTGGCGGTCAACCAGGCGCTGCAGACCTTCCGGCAGGACGTGGAGGACCTCGGCAACGAGGACTCGGCGTTCCGGGAGCGGGTCGACGCCGCCGTCGCCGAGCTCGGGGAGCTCAACGCCCAGCGCGAGCTGATCGCCAACGACGAGGACATGAGCATCGAGCGGACGCTCGACTACTACTCGAGCGTCATCGACGAGCTGCTCGCCGTCAACCTCGAGATCGCCGCCCAGACCGACGACCGGGACCTGATCCGCAACGTCGGCACCTTCGTCTCGCTGGCCCGCCTCAAGGAGGCGACCAGCCTGGAGCGGGGCCGCCTGTACGCGGTGGCCTCGGTCGGGAAGTTCGGCCCGGGCGACTTCCGGGAGCTGGCCCCGATCGTTGGCGCCCAGGAGGCCTGGCGGTCCCAGTTCGACGCCACGGCAACGCCCGAGCAGCGCGCCTTCCTCGACCGCACCCTGCAGGGCCCCGACATCACCCGGGTCGACGAGCTCCGTACCAAGGTCCTGACCGGCGATCCCAGCCAGCCGGTCGACATCGACCCCGAGCAGTGGTTCACCTACATGTCGGCCAAGCTCGACCTGCTGCGCACGGTCGAGGGCCGGCTGGCCGACGACGTTCTCGCGGCCAGCGAGGCCGCCCAGTCCGCGGCCAGCCGCCAGGCCCTGCTCTACACGATCATCCTGACCCTGGTGCTGTGGGTCACCATCGGCCTGTCCCTGTGGCTGGCCCGCTCCATGGTCGGGCCGCTGCGCAGCCTGACCCGCAGCGCCAACGAGGTCGCCGACGAGCGCCTGCCCAGCCTGGTCGACCGGCTGCACCACACCAACGACCCCCGCGACCTCGACGTGGTCCCGGAACCGGTGCCGGTGGACGCCAACGACGAGATCGGCCAGGTGTCGGCCGCCTTCAACTCGGTGCACCGGGTGGCCATCCAGGTCGCCACCGAGCAGGCCGCCCTGCGCAAGTCGATCGGCGACATGTTCCTCAACCTGGCCCGGCGCAGCCAGAGCCTGATCGACCGCCAGCTGGAGCTGATCGACGACCTGGAGCGCAGCGAGGCCGACCCGGACTCCCTGGAGAACCTCTTCAAGCTCGACCACCTGGCGACCCGGATGCGGCGCAACGCCGAGGACCTGATCGTGCTCTCGGGGGCCGAGCCGGCCCGGCGCTGGAGCCAGCCGGTGACCCTGGTCGACGTGGTCCGGGCCGCCCTGGCCGAGGTCGAGGACTACAACCGGGTCGAGCTGCTCCCGATCGACGACATCGGCGTGGCCGGCCAGGCGGTCAGCGACGTCGTCCACCTGCTGGCCGAGCTGATCGAGAACGCCACCTCGTTCTCGCCCCCCGGCACCAAGGTGCAGGTGGCCGGCCAGCAGGTCAGCAACGGCTACGTCCTCGAGATCGAGGACCGTGGGCTCGGCATGAGCGACGACGAGCTGGTCGAGGCCAACGAGCGGCTGGCCAACCCGCCGATGGTCGACTTCGCCCTGTCGCGCATGCTGGGGCTGTACGTGGTCGCCCGGCTGGCCCAGCGCTACAACATCAAGGTGCAGCTGCGGCACTCCTGGTACGGGGGCATCACCGCGCTGGTGCTGCTGCCGCCGACGGTGGCCGTCCGGGCGCCCATGCCCGAGGCGATCGAGGCGCCGAGCCGGCGGGGCCCGGCCGAGCTGGTCGCCTCCAGCAGGCCGGCCGAGCCGGCGGCCGACGCGGCCGAGGGGACCGGTGACCACCTCCCGATCTTCGAGGCGGCCCGCTCCGACTGGTTCGAGGACGGCGTCCGTGGCGACCACCTGCCCCTGCGCCGCCACGCCGCCCAGCAGCCCATGGGCCGGGGGGCCGAGCCCACCGGGAACGGCGCCGGCGCCGACCCGTCCCGGGCCGAGGCCCTGCGGGCGGAGGCGATGCGGGTCGAGACGGCGCGGATGGAGGCGGCCAGGGCGGAGGAGGCGGCCAAGACAGAGACCGCCCCGGCCGAGACCGCCCCGGCCGAGACCGCCACCGCCGAGGCCACCCCGGCCGAACCCACCCCTCCCCGTGACGGCGCCCGCGCCGCCGCCCGGGCCCGCACCGGCCCGCTGCCGACCAGGACCCCGGGCGCGTCCGGTCCGCCGCCGGGCGGGGCCACGCCGTTCGCGCCCGCGACGCCGCCGGGCCCCG
>DASUPQ010000427.1 GCA_036280995.1 Actinomycetota bacterium
TCGACCGACATGCGGCTGTGCCCGGTGCCGAAGAGGTGGACGAGGCCGCCACTGCCGATGGCCTCGGCGCAGATCGCCGCCGCGTGGTCGAGCCCGGCCCCCTGCGTCTGGTCGAGCTTCTCCAGCAAGGCGATGGCGGCCTGTGTCCAGCCCACTTGTCTAGACATAATCGAGACCATATCGTGGAGCCATGGTGCCGTCAACGAAATCACATTCGCCCGGACAGACGCGCTACCGGGAGATTGAACGGTACCTGCGCACCCTCGTCGAGGGGGCCAGCCCGGGCGCTCCCCTGCCCAGCGAGGCCGAGCTGTGCGAGCGGTTCTCGGTCAGCCGGATGACCGTCCGGCAGGCGCTGGCCGAGCTGACCAACGACGGGCTGGTGGAGCGCCGGCGCGGGCAGGGCACCTTCGTCGCCCACCGGCCGGTGCACCGCCGGCCGGGGGTGTTCCTGTCCTTCACCGAGGAGATGAACCGGCGGGGGGCGCAGGCGACGAGCCGGCTGCTGGCCGCGGGCATGGACGAGCCGCGCCGGTCCGAGGCCGCCGACCTCGGGCTGGCCCTGGACAGCCAGGTCGTCCGGGTCGTCCGCGTCCGGCTGGCCGACGGCGTCCCGGTGGCGCTGGAGGACGCGGCCCTGGTCCCCGAACTGCGGGGCGTCCTGGACGAGGACCTCGGCGGCGGGTCGCTGCACCGCATGCTCGAGGAGCGGGGGGTGGTGGCGACCCGGGCCACCGGGACGATCACGGCCCGGCTGGCCCGGGCGAGCGAGACCGAGCTGCTCGACCTGGCCCCCCAGGCGGCGCTCCTGGTCGAGCTGCGGGTCCTGTTCGACCAGCACGGCCGCGTGTTCGAGCGCACCGAGACCCGCTACGCCGCCGACCGCTACGTCATCGACGTGGTCCACACCCACCCCTGACGGCGCCGGCTCAGCCCTTCCACCCCTCCGGGGGGGCTAGGCCTGAGCCCCCCGGAGGCCCCCGGCGCGCTCCCGGGCCCACAGCGCCGCCCCGATGGCGCCGGCGGCCGGGCCGAGGGCCGCCGGCACGATCTCGTAGGCGGCCGGGTCGACCAGCGGCGACGCGGCGGCCACGGCCCGCCGGAGGGGGCCGAGGAGCTGCTCGCCGGCGGCCGCGACCCCGCCGCCGACGACCACGCGCTCCGGCCACAGGACCGTGACCAGGTTGGCGATCCCGACGGCCAGGCGGCCGGCCACGGCCTCGACCGCGGCCCGGGCCCGCTCGTCGCCGGCGGCCGCGGCCGCGAACACCGCCTGCGGGCTGGGCTGGCCGCCGAGGCGGCTGAGGGCGGCGCCGGCCGCGAAGGCCTCGACGCAGCCACGGTTGCCGCAGCCGCACGGCGGGCCGGCCGGGTCGATGACCTGGTGGCCGAGCTCGCCGGCGCGGCCGTGGGGGCCGAAGCGGAGCCGGCCGTCGACCACCACCCCGCCGCCGACCCCGGTGCCCAGCGTCAGGCAGATCACGGTCGAGCAGCCGGCGGCGGCGCCCATGCGGCTCTCGGCCAGGGTGAAGGAGCGGGCGTCGTTGATGAGCGCGACCGGGACGCCGAGGCGGCCGGCCAGCGGCCCGGCGACCTCGCGGCCGGCCCAGGCGGGCGGGAGGTTGGGCAGGAACACGGCCCGGCCCGACGCCTCGTCGAACAGCCCGGGGACGCCCACCCCGGCCGCCGCCACCGGCCCGTGCCCGGCCACCAGCCGCGCCCCGGCCTCGGCCAGCCGGCCGATGACCTCGCCGGGGTCGCCGGCGCCGGTCGGGAGGGTGACCGTGGCCAGCAGTTCGGGCCGGTCGCCGTCGCTGGCCTCCACGACCGCGAGCTTGCTGTTCGTCCCCCCGACGTCGATGCCGAGGTAGCGGGGGCTCACGAGCCCTGGCGCGCTCGCAGGTCGTCGATGATGGCGGCCGTGGCCGTGGCCCCGCAGCGGTCCATCCCGGCGTTGAGGCCCTCGATCAGCAGGTCGAGGGTGCGGATGCCGCCGGCCGCCTTGACCTTGACCCGCTCCGAGACGCTGGCCCGCATCAGGCGGAGGTCGTCCATGGTCGAGCCGGAGGGGGCGTAGCCGGTCGAGGTCTTCACGTAGTCGGCGCCGGCCTTCTCGGTCAGCTCGCAGCCCCGCACCTTCTCCTCGTCGGTCAGGTAGGCGTTCTCGAGGATCACCTTGACGACGGCCCCGCGGGGGCGGGCCACGGCCACCACGGCGGCGATGTCGTCGTGGACGTAGGCGTCCTCCCCCGACCGCAGCCAGCCGATGGGCAGGACCATGTCCAGCTCGGTGGCCCCGTCGTCCAGCGCCCGGGCCGCCTCGGCCGCCTTGACGGCCGTGGTGCTGCTGCCGTGGGGGAAGCCGACGACCGTGCCGACGGCCACGGCGCTTCCCGCCAGGGCGTCGCGGCAGCGGCCGACGTCGAGCGGCCGGCAGCAGACCGAGGCCACGTCGTAGGCCGCGGCCAGCTCGCAGCCGGCCAGCACCTCCCCGATGGTGAGCTCGGGGCGGAGCAGCGAGTGGTCGATCGTCTTGGCGACCTTCTCCTCGGTGATGGTCTCGACGGTCCAGCGGTCGGGCATGGCGTGTCCTCTCCTCGGGTCGGGTCGGTTGGTTCGGGGCTCAGGTCACGGTCCAGCCGCCGTCGACCGCCAGCACCTGCCCGGTGACGGCCCGGCTCTCGTCGCTGCAGAGGTAGACGGCGGCCTCGGTCACGTCCGCGGCCTCCAGGAACCCGCCGGTCAGCGGCTGGCGGCGCTCGGCGGCGGCCACGCTGGCCGGGTCGGCGGCCGCCCGGGCGCTCATCGGCGTGCGGACCAGCGACGGGGCCAGGGCGTTGACCCGGATGGCGTGCTCCCCGTAGTAGGCGGCCATCGCCCTGACCAGCCCGATCGTGGCCGCCTTGGCGGCCGCGTAGGCGTGGGTGGCGAACAGCGGCGCCATCGGGTGGCCGGCCAGGACGCTCGACATCAGCACCAGCGAGCCGCGGGTGGCCGAGGGGCCCGGCGGCTGGTCGAGCATGGCCCGCAGCGCCTCCCGGGCGGACAGGAACGCCGGGGTCGCGTTGAGCGCCAAGGTGCCCTCCCAGGCGGCCAGGGTGAGCTCGTGGGCCGGCCCGTCGCCGAGCGGCCGCCCGCTGGCCCCGGCCACGGCGTAGAGGGCGTCGACCCGGGGATGGGCGCGCAGCAGGGCCGCGAAGGCGGCCTCGGTCTCGCCCTCGTCGCGCAGGTCGGCGACGGCGTAGGGCAGGCCGAGGGCCTCGCACTGGCCGCGGTCGCGGGCCACCACCCAGACCTGGGCGCCCTCGCGGGCGAACCGGCGGGCCGCGTCCGCGGCCATGCCGCTGGCCCCGGTGACGACGCACACCTTCCCGGCCAGCCGGCCCGCCCCGCTCATGGCCGCAGGGCCAGGGCGGCGGCCGGGTTGGCGACCCAGATGCGGTCCATGGCGGGCTGGCCGAGCTCGTCGGCCAGCCGCTTGCCCAGGTGGGTGCGGAGGGCGGCCAGGCCGGGCGTGCCGCCGAGCACCGACCACAGCGACCGCCGGGCGCCGTCGGTGCCGAGCAGGAGCCGGTCGCCGTGGCCGTCGGAGACCATCCAGCGGACCAGGCGGGCGGTGGCCTCCGGGGTGCGGATGCCCTGGTCGTAGACCAGGTAGGCGCCGCTGGCGAGCAGCTCGCGATGGTAGCCGCGGTCGGCCACCTTGTCGGTGTGGGACAGGATCACCCGGTCAAGGGGCACGCCGAGCTCCTCCAGGAGCCGGAGCTGGGCCACCCCGCCGGTCCCTTGCTCGCAGTGGGTCAGCAGCGGGGCCCCGACCCGGGCCGTGGCCATGGCCGCGGCCTCGAAGGCGCGCCGGTCGCGGTCGCTGGGCCCGCCAAGGCTCCCGGCCACCTTGACCACGCCGGCGCGGTGCGGCGTGCGGCGGACGACCGGCCCGTTGAGGTCGTTGGCGTCGATGCCCTCGGCCAGCTCGGCCACGAACAGCTCGGCCAGCTCCCCGGGCGCCAGCAGCTCGCCCCAGTGCCGCTCGCCGTAGAAGCGGGCGTGGTGCAGGCCGGTGGCGGCCACGACGTGCACCCCGGCCCGGCGGCTGATGGCGGCCAGCTTGACGACGTTGCGGCCGGCGTCGGCCGGCATGGCGTCGACCACGGCGCCCAGGCCGGCGGCCACGCAGGGACGGAGCTCGTCGACGGCGTCGTCGACGCGCTGGAGGGAGATCCCGGGGTTGACGAGCTTGGGGAGGCCGCCGTCGATGACCAGGTGCTCGTGGGCGTAGCAGACCCCGAGCCGGTCGGCGGGGACGTCGCCGAGCACGGTCCGGACGACGCTCACGACGCCGCCGCCATCTCGGGGGTGAGGATGGCCCCGGCGTCCCGCAGGGCCGCCCGGAGCCGGTCGAAGGGGAGGTCGCGCGGGTCGGCGCGCCCCCGCGCGGCCAGGGCGGCCGCCGTGCCCGCGGCCTGGCCCATGGCCATGCACTGGGCCATGGAGCGGACGGCCGCGTGGGCGTCGTGGGTGGCCGAGAAGCAGCGGCCCGCCACCAGCACGTTGCCGGCGTCGCGGGCCAGCAGGGCCCGGAACGGGATGCCGACGACCTCGCCGTCAGGCAGGTACCGCCAGGTCGTGCCCGTGCCCTCGTGGTGGTCCTCGATGGGCGCCCCGCACAGGCCGATCTGGTCGTCGAACTGGCGGGCCGAGAGCACGTCGGCGGCGGTGAGCCGGACGTCGCCGTAGACCCGGCGCGTCTCCCGGACCCCGATCTGGGTGCCGAGGGCGACCAGCCGGGCCCGCTCGTAGCCCGGGACCTTGTCGACCAGGAACCGGACGTACTCGAGGGCCTGGCGGCGCCCGGCCATCTCGGCCTCGGTGAGCAGCGCCGGGTCGGTGGCGTTGACCACCCGGCGGCCGTCGCGGCGGGTCGAGGGGACCCTGGTCATGATCGTGGCCGTCATCCCCTCGACCGGGGTGACGTGGTCGGAGCCGTCGCGCCGCGGCAGGTCGTAGGCGCCGCCGGCGGCCGCCTCCCGCATCAGCCGGTGCAGCTCCTCCTTGGCCACCGTCCGGCGGCGCTCGGTGTCGACGTTGACCAGGCGGAAGCTGGTCGTGAGGGTCTGCGCCGGCTCCCGCTCGCCGGCCGGCTCGTAGCCCAGGCCGGCGAAGTGGCACACGTCGGCGTCGCCGCTGGCGTCGACCACCACGGCCGCGTCCACCCGGGCCAGCCCGGCCTTGGTCGCGACCACCAGGCGGTGGACCCGCCCGTCCGCGACCTCGGCGTCCTGCACGAACGCGTGCAGCAGCACCGACGCGCCGGCGCCGGTGACCAGGGACTCCCAGACCACCTTGAGGTGCTCGGCCAGGTAGGTGACGCCGGTCCCGGCCCCGTAGGTGTTGGGCCGCTCCAGCACCGGGCCGAGCCGGCGCAGGCCCGCGACCACGTCGTCGGCCACGCCCCCGACGACCTTCCTGGCCCTGGACCCGGGCGTGTAGAACCCGTAGAAGGTGTCCAGCACCGCCGTGGAGACCCCGCCCAGGAACGGCAGCTTCTCCAGCAGCAGCGTCCGCGCCCCGTTCCGCGCCGCCGCGATGGCCGCCGTGCCGCCGGCGCTGCCCGACCCGACGACCACGACGTCGAAGGCGCCGAGGTCCGCCAGTTGTCTAGACATAGAGGTAGGTGTAGCACACCTGGAGGCCCGAATCGAGGGCCCTGGCGCCGCGGCGGCCGGCAGCTCAGGTGGCCGCGGCGGAGGCGAGGGCGGTGACGGCCCGGGCCAGCGAGCCGCCGATCCCCCACCTGCCGGCCAGCTCGGCCAGCCGAGCGGCGTCGGGCGGGGTGCGCGGCAACGCGGTCGCCAGGTCGGGGAGCTCCAGCGTGCGGGCGGTGCGGACGACCATGGCGGCCCGGAGCAGGTAGTCCCGGGCGGCGTTGAGCTTCGCTGCCACCCGGAGCAGACGTGGGTCGCCCCGGGCGGCCGCGTCCAGCAGCGCCTCCAGGGTGCCGAAGGTGGCGAGCAGGCTGGCCGCGGTCTTGGCCCCGATCCCAGGCACGCCGGGCAGGCCGTCGCTCGGGTCGCCCCGGATGGTGGCGAAGTCGGCGTACTGCTCGGGGAGGATGTTGTACCGGGCCACCAGCGCGGCCGCGTCGATGACCTCCAGCCTGGCCACGCCCCGGCCGGTGTAGAGCACCCGGACGGCGCGGGCGTCGTCGATCAGCTGGAACAGGTCGCGGTCGCCGGTGACGATGTCCACCGGCATGGCGGCCCGCTCCGCCAGGGTGGCGATCACGTCGTCTGCCTCGTGCTCGGGGGCGCCGACGGCGGCGACGCCGAGGGCGGCCAGCGCCTCGAGGATGATCGGGACCTGCTCGGCCAGGCCGGGCGGCTCGGCCTCGCCCGCCGGGGCGCCGCCCACCAGCGCCGGCGTCCCGGGCCCGAACACCGAGGCGTTGGGGACGGCGAGGCGGTGGGTCTTGTAGGAGGGAATCAGCGCCACCCGCCAGGCCGGGCGCCAGTCGGTGTCGATGCAGGCCACCATGTCGGACGGGCGGAACCGGGCAATCACCGTCGACACCATGTCGAGGAACCCGCGGACGGCGTTGGTGGGCGTGCCGTCGGGGGCGGGCAGCGGGTGCTTGACCCCGTAGAAGGCGCGGAAGTAGAGGCTGGCCGCGTCCAGCAGCATCAGCCGCCCGGGGCGGTCGCTGCCCTTCGCGTCCGCCTGGGTCATGCGCCGGCGGGGGCCCGCCGGGCGGCGCGGTACATGGTTACGACCTCGTCCACGGTGGTGGCGTCGGTGGGGGCCTTGTCGTCGCGCCAGCGGCCGGTGAAGCGGGGGAACCGCAGGGCCAGGCCGGCGTCCTCCTTGAGCAGCC
>DASUPQ010000428.1 GCA_036280995.1 Actinomycetota bacterium
GGCCGTGACGGAGTCCGTAACGATGCCGGAGCGGTGGGACGGTACACCTGGCTCCCAGAGGAGGTGCCATGACGACGATCCCGAGCAACCTGCGGCGGGTCCTGCGGCGGGAGCCGCGGGTCAAGCCGACGACCGAGCCGGTGGCCGCGCCGCCCGAGCGGGTCGAGGCGCCGCCGGTCGAGATCGCGCCCAACGACCCGCTGGTCGCCTACTTCTCGGGGGCGACCGGGGCGGTCGACATCGGCGCGCTACAGCTGGACTCCCCGGCCCTGGAGGGCCTGCGCGAGGCCGGCATCAAGCTGGTCGTCCCCCTGGTCAGCCAGGGTGAGCTGATCGGCCTGCTCAACCTGGGTCCCCGGCGCAGCGAGCAGGAGTACTCGGCCGACGACCGCAAGCTGCTCAACGACCTGGCCGGCCACGCCGCCCCGGCGGTGCGGGTCGCCCAGCTCGTCCGCGAGCAGGAGGCCGAGGTCCGCCAGCGTGAGCGGATCGAGCAGGAGCTGCGGGTCGCCCAGCTGATCCAGCAGCAGTTCCTGCCCCACGAGCTGCCCGACCTGCCCGGCTGGCAGGTCGGCGCCTACTACGGGCCGGCCCGCGAGGTCGGCGGGGACTTCTACGACTTCATCAAGCTGCCCGACGACCAGATCGGCATCGTGGTCGGCGACGTCACCGACAAGGGCGTCCCGGCGGCGCTGGTCATGGCCACCACCCACTCGATCCTGCGGGCCGAGGCGCCCCGCCTGGTCGCGCCCAGCGAGGTCCTGACCCGGGTCAACGACCTGCTGGTGGACGAGATGCCGGCGCACATGTTCGTCACCTGCCTGTACGCGGTGCTGGACCCGGCCAGCGGCCGGCTGCGCTACGCCAACGCCGGCCACAACGTCCCCTATGTCGCCACCGAGGACGGGGTGACCGAGCTGCGGGCCACCGGCATGCCGCTGGGGCTGCTGCCGGAGATGACCTACGAGGAGAAGGAGACCACCCTCGCCCTCGGCGACACGGTGCTGCTCCACTCCGACGGGCTGGCCGAGGCCCACAACGCCCGGCGGGAGATGTTCGGCTTCCCCCGGGTGGCCGCCCTGACCGGCGAGGCCTCCGACGGCGAGGTGCTGATCGACCGGCTGCTCAAGGAGCTGCAGGAGTTCGTCGGTCCCGACCTGGAGCAGGAGGACGACATCACCCTGGTCACCCTGGGCCGCCGGACCGCCGGCGCGCCGGCCGCGGGCGGGAACCAGCCGGCCGCGCGCGAGCTGGCCGCCTTCTCGGTCCCCAGCGAGCCGGGCAACGAGCGCATGGCCATCGACCAGGTGGCCCAGGCGGTGGCCGGGCTGGGCCTGGACGAGGCCCGCCTGGAGCGGCTCAAGACCGCCGTCGGCGAGGCGACCATGAACGCCATCGAGCACGGCAACGAGAACCGGCCCGAGCTGCCGGTCGAGGTCAGCGTGGTCGCCGACGAGGCCAGCCTGACGGTGCAGATCACCGACCAGGGCGGCGAGCGGCCCCTCCCCGAAGTCGAGACCCCCGACCTGGAGGCCAAGCTGGCCGGGCTGCAGACCCCGCGGGGCTGGGGCCTGTTCCTCATCCAGAACATGGTCGACGAGCTGCGGACCGCCGTTGACGAGCACCACCACACCATCGAGCTGGTCATGCACCTGAAGGAGGCGCCAGATGCCCGGAGCTGAGTTCAGGGCCGAGGTCCGGCAGCACGACCGCACCGGGGTGATCGACCTGCACGGCGAGATCAACCTCGGGGCCGACCAGGCCCTGGCGGCCGCCTACGAGGCGGCGGTCCGGGGCGACCCCACGACGGTCGTGCTGAACTTCGCCCACGTCGACTACATCAACTCGACCGGGATCGCCCTGATCGTGGGGCTCCTGGCCAGGGCCCGCAAGGAGCACCGCACGGTGCGCGCGTTCGGGCTCAGCGAGCACTACCGGCAGATCTTCGACATCACCCGGCTGAGCGACTTCATGGGCATCTACCCCGACGAGGACAGCGCGGTGACCGCCACCGCCGCCGCTACCTCCTGAACCCGCCGGTCCAGCACACAGGGAGGGCACACGCCAATGACCGAGGGAAGCCTCATCACCGATGTCCGCGAGCTGTCCAGCCGGGCCAGCGTCATCGACCTCAAGGGTGACGTCACCGCCTCGGCCGAGAAGGCCCTGGCCGACGCCTACACGCGGGCCTCGGGCAAGTTCACCCGGACGATCGTCCTCAACTTCAGCGGCCTTGAGTACATGAACAGTGGCGGGATCGGGATGCTGGTGACGCTGCTGGTGCGGGCCAACCGCCAGCGCCAGCGCCTGGTCGCCTTCGGGCTGAACGAGCACTACCGGCAGATCTTCGAGCTGACCCGCCTGGACGAGGCGATCGGCATCTTCGACACCGAGGCCGAGGCGTTCGCCGAGGCCGACGCGCCCTGACCCCGAGGAGCACCACCATGAGCACCCAGCCCCGCGACGCGGCCTACTGGGCCAAGGACGTCACCACCCTGAGGGTGGGCGACGTGCCCGCCGAGGCGATCAACCTCAACGTCACCGGCCGCCGGGTGGTCGGGCCGGTCCAGGGCTTCGGCAAGATGTGGCAGAAGACGATGCGGGTCGAGCTCGCCGGCGCCGAGGTCACCCCGGCCGAGGTCATCTCGACCTGGAAGGCCGAGTTCCAGAGGTTCTGGCCGGAGCGCAACTGGTTCTACGCCCCCCTGGAAGGCATCGCCCCCGGGGAGGTGGCCCTGCTCAACCTGGGCCTGCCCGGCCGCATGAAGCTCTCCACCGGGGTGCTGGTGCTGTACGCCGACGACGAGTCGTTCACCCTCATGACTCCCGAGGGGCACATGCTGGCCGGCTGGATCACCTTCTCGGCCGAGACCGCCGACGGGGCCACCGTCGTCCAGATCCAAGCCCTGGAACGCACCAACGACCCCCTGTACGAGCTCGGCTACGTGTTCGGCGGCAACCGCCTGAACAGCCGCTTCTGGGTGCAGACGGCCGAGAACCTGGCCCGCCACTTCGGGGTCGCCGAGCCCCAGGTCGCCTCCCAGGTGGTCTGCGTCGACCGGCGCCGCCAGTGGCACAAGGCCGGCAACCTGTCCAAGAACGCGGCCATCCGCACCTTCGTCTGGACCCTGGGCACGCCGGTGCGCTGGCTGCGCCGGCCCCTCACCCGGCGGCGCGCCGGCGGGTCGTGACCCCCAGGGCCGCCGTCCGGGTGGCCTGGGGCCTGTGGGGGCTGGCCGCCGGGCTCCTGGCCGGCGCCATGGTGCTCGGCCCCTGGCTGCTCCTCGGCTATGTCGGCTTCCAGGTCGTGCTGAGCCTGGCCTTCACCACCGTGGGGGCGTACCTGGCCGGCCGGCGGCCCGGCAACGCCGTCGGCTGGCTGCTGCTCGGCTGGGGCATGGTGATGGCGTTCAGCGCCTTCACCGGCGCCTACGTCGAGCGCGGGCTGGTCCGCGCCCCCGGCTCGTTGCCCGGCCCCGGGTGGGCGGCCTGGGCCGAGGCGGTGGTCTGGCATCCCGCGTTCGGGCTGCTGGTCTTCCTGCTGCTGCTGTTCCCCCACGGCCGCCTGCCCTCGCCGCGCTGGCGGCCGTTCGCCTGGTGCACGGTGGCCGTCTACCTGACGCTGTCGGTCAGCGCCGCCGTCGCCCCCGGCGCCGTCGAGCTCTACTACCCGGAGGCCGCCCCGCCGGTGCGGCTGGCGGTCGGCCCCGCCGCCGAGGTCGTCTTCGGGGTGCTGCTGCCCGCCCAGCTCCTCCTGCTCGTCGTCGCCCTGGTCTCGCTGGTGCCGCGCCTGCGCCGGGCCACCGGGGAGGAGCGCCAGCAGATCAAGTGGTTCGTGTACACCGTGGTGACGGTGATCGTGCTGTTCGTCGCCGGCATCGTGGTGTTCGGCGCCGGGGTCCTGTTCCCCCTGTTCGGCCTCATTCCGGTGTCGGTGGCCGTCGCCGTGTTCAAGTACCGGCTGTACGACATCGACCGCCTGATCAACCGGACCCTGGTCTACGGCCTGCTCACCGCCCTGCTGATCGGCGTCTACGCCGCCCTGGTGTTCCTCCTCGGCCGCCTGCTCGACCCGGCCACCGGCGACTCGGCCCTGGCCGTGGCCGCCTCCACCCTGGCCGTGGCCGCCCTGTTCCAGCCGGCCCGCCGCCGCCTCCAGGAGCTGGTCGACCGCCGTTTCAACCGCCGCCGCTACGACGCCACCCGCACCGTCGAGCGCTTCAGCGGCCGCCTCCGCGACCACGTCGACCTGGACACCCTCTCGTCCGAGCTGCTGGCCGTGGTCGACCGCACCGTCCAGCCCGTCTCGGCCTCGCTGTGGCTGCGGCCCCGCTGAGGGGGCTGTGGACGACCCGGAGCACCCTGGTCCGGGTTCGGCTACGCTCCCCTCCGGGGGCCGCGCACGGCGAGGTCGGGTTCAGGCGCGGGAGCCGCACAGGAACCGATGCGCCCCGCGGGAACGGAGGAGGGCCAGTGACCGAGGGTCCGGGCCGGCCGTTCGCCCTCAGCGCCGCCCAGGAGTCGCTGGCGGAGCAGGTGCGGGCCCTGGCCAGGGAGGTGCTGGTGCCGCTGGCCGCGGCCGGGCGGCCGGGACGGGTCAACCGGGAGCTGGTCCGGGCCCTGGGCGACCACGGGCTGCTGGCCCGGCTGCTGCCCGGCGACCAGGCGCCGGGGGCGTCCGCGCTCGAGCTGTGCCTGCTGCGGGAGGCCCTGGCCCGGGAGTCGACCGAGGCCGAGACGGCCCTCGCCCTCCAGGGGCTGGGGGGGCACCCGATCGCGGTCGCCGGGAGCGGGGCGGCGCGGGCCCGGTGGCTGCCCGGGGTGGCGGCCGGGCGGGCGGTGGCCGCGTTCGCGCTGTCGGAGCCGGGGGCGGGGTCGGACGCGGCCGGGCTGGAGCTGCGGGCCGACCCCGACGGGGACGGCTTCCGGCTCAGCGGGACCAAGGCCTGGATCTCCAACGCCCCCGAGGCCGACGTCTACACCCTGTTCGCCCGGACCACCCCCGGGGCCCGGTCGCGGGGGATCACCGCCTTCGCCGTGCCCGGGGACGCCCCCGGGCTCGGCGGGGCGCCGCTGGAGCTGCTCGCTCCCCACGCCATCGGGCGCCTGGAGCTGGACGGGGTCCGGGTCGGTCCCGACCAGGTGCTGGGCCGGGTTGACGAGGGGTTCGGGGTCGCCATGGCCACCCTGGACCGGTTCCGGCCCAGCGTGGGCGCGTTCGCCGTCGGCATGGCCCAGGCCGCCCTGGACGTGGCCGTGGCCCACGCCGCCGGGCGGCAGGCGTTCGGCCGGCCCCTGGCCGAGTTCCAGGCCGTGGCCCACGCCCTGGCCGAGGCGGCCACCCGCACCCAGGCGGCCCGGCTGCTGGTCTACGACGCGGCCAGCCGCCACGACGCCGACCCGGCCGCTCCCGGGGTCACCCGGGCCGCGGCCATGGCCAAGCTGTTCGCCACCGAGACCGCCCAGGCCGTGGTCGACACGGCCGTGCAGGTGCTGGGGGCCCGCGCCCTGGAGCGGGGCCACCTCCTCGAGCACCTCTACCGGGAGGTCCGCGCCCCCCGCATCTACGAGGGCACCTCCGAGATCCAGCGGACCGTGATCGCCCGCGACCTGTTCCGCGCGCTACCGTAGGGCCATGAGCCCGTTCACCGGCTCGGCCGGGTTCACCCAGCGGTGGGAGCACTTCGGCTACGCCGAGGAGGCCGGGGTGGCCACCGTCACCTTCGACCGGCCGGAGCGGCTCAACGCCCTCACCTTCGAGGTCTACGCCGACCTGCGCGACCTGCTGGCCGAGCTGCCCAACCGGGACGGGGTGCGGGTGCTGGTCCTGACCGGCCGCGGCCGCGGGTTCTGCTCGGGCGGCGACGTGCGCGACATCATCGGTGCCCTCCAGGCCATGGGGCCCCGGGAGCTGCTCGACTTCACCCGCATGACCGGGGCCGTGGTCCAGGGGCTGCGGGAGCTGCCCCTGCCGGTGGTGGCGGCCGTCAACGGGGTCGCCGCCGGCGCCGGCGCGGTCATCGCCCTGGCCGCCGACCTCCGGCTCCTGGCCCGCTCGGCCTCCCTGGCCTTCCTGTTCACCAGGGTCGGGCTGGGCGGGGCGGACATGGGCTGCGCCTACCTGCTGCCCCGCCTCGTCGGGCTGGGCCGGGCGACCGAGCTGCTGCTGCTGGGGGACCGGGTCGACGCCGACCAGGCGGCCGCCCTCGGCCTGGCCAACCGGGTGGTCGACGATGCCGTGCTGCCCAAGGCGGCGGCCGAGCTGGCCGGGCGGCTGGCCGACGGGCCCGCCCTGGCCTTCGCCGCCACCAAGGTCCTGCTCAGCCGCGAGCTCGACCTGCCGCTGGCCGGGGCGCTGGAGCTGGAGGCGGTCACCCAGGCCCTGCTGATGAAGTCCGAGGACCACCGCGAGTTCTACGCCGCCTTCACCGAAGGCCGCTCCCCCACCTGGCGTGGCCGATGAAGCAGACCCCGCACCGGGTGGTGAACCCCGAGGAGCTGGCCCCGCCGGCCGGGTTCGCCCACGCGGTCGTGGCCGCCCCCGGCCGCACCGTCTACCTCGGCGGCCAGGCCGCCCAGGGGCCCGACGGGGCGATCGTGGGCGCGAGCCTGGCCGAGCAGTTCGAGGTCGCCGCCGGCAACCTGGTCGCCGCCCTGGCCGCGGCCGGGGGCGCCCCCGAGCACCTGGTGTCGCTGCACGTCTACACCACCGAGGCCGACATGTACCGGGCCAGCCTGGCCGAGCTGGGCGCCGCCTACCGCCGCCACCTGGGCCGCCACTACGTGGCCACGGCCCTGTTCGAGGTCGCCGGGCTGTTCGACCCGGCGGCCAAGGTCGAGCTGGTCGGGATCGCCGTCGTCCCCGACCCGGAGCCCGAGGAGCAGCCATGACCTCCCCCAACGCCCTGGACTTCCTCGACCTGGACCACCTGCTGGCGGAGGAGGAGCGGCTGATCCGCGACACCACCCGCGGCTTCGTCGCCGACCGGATCCTGCCCGAGGTGGCCGGCTGGTTCGAGCGCGGCGAGCTGCCCCGGGAGCTGGCCAAGGAGCTCGGCGACCTGGGCCTGCTCGGCATGCACCTGGAGGGCTACGGCTGCGCCGGCACCAACGCCGTCAGCTACGGCCTGGCCTGCCTGGAGCTGGAGGCCGGCGACTCCGGCGCCCGCAGCTTCGTCTCCGTCCAGGGATCGCTGGCCATGTTCCCGATCTGGAAGTACGGGTCGGAGGAGCAGAAGCGGCGCTGGCTGCCGCCCATGGCCGCCGGCGAGGTGATCGGCTGCTTCGGCCTGACCGAGCCCGACTTCGGGTCCAACCCGGCCGGGATGCGCACCAGCGCCCGCCGCGACGGCGGCGACTGGGTCCTCAACGGCACCAAGATGTGGATCACCAACGGCGGCATCGCCGACGTGGCCGTGGTCTGGGCCCGCACCGACGACGAGGGGGTGCGGGGCTTCCTGGTCCCGGCCGGCACCCCCGGCTTCTCCACCAGCGACATCGGGCGCAAGCTGTCGCTGCGGGCCTCGGTCACCTCCGAGCTGGTCCTCGAGGACTGCCGGCTGCCCGGCGACGCCGTCCTGCCCGAGGTCCGCGGCATGCGCGGCCCCCTGTCGTGCCTCAACGAGGCCCGCTTCGGGATCATCTGGGGGTCGATGGGCGCGGCCCGGGCCTGCTTCCAGAGCGCGCTCGAGTACGCCACCACCCGGGTCCAGTTCGACCGCCCCATCGGCGGCTTCCAGCTCACCCAGCAGAAGCTGGCCGACATGCTGGTCGAGCTGTCCAAGGGAACCCTGCTGGCCCTGCACCTGGGCCGGATGAAGGACGAGGGCCGCCTCGCCCCCGAGCAGGTCAGCCTGGGCAAGCTCAACAACGTCCGCGAGGCCCTGGCCATCGCCCGCAGCGCCCGGACGATCCTGGGGGCCAACGGCGTCACCCTCGAGTACCCGGTGATCCGCCACGCCAACAACCTCGAGTCGGTGCTCACCTACGAGGGCACCAGCGAGGTCCACAGCCTGATCCTGGGCCAGGCCGTGACCGGCCTGGCCGCCTTCACCTAGGTCCGGGTCGGCGGGCCCGCGGGGGCGGGGTGTGGCCGCCGGCCGAGCGCGACACCCAGGCGTCGGCGTCGCTGATCAGCTCCTTGACGTCGGCCGGCAGGACCCCGGCGACCAGGTCGGCCAGGGTGACCCGCTCGAGCACGCTGCGCAGGCTCACCCGGACCGCGATCCACACCTCGACCAGGTGGCTGGCGCTGCCCGAGTACCGGACCGACTCCGGCCGGGCCCCGCGGACATTGGCCAGGGGCCCGTCAACGGCCCGGATGATGTCGGCCAGGGTGATGGCCTCGGCCGGCTCGGCCAGCCAGTAGCCGCCGTCGGCCCCCCGCTGGCTCTGCACGTAGCCGGCGTGGCGCAGGTCGGACAGGATGTTCTCGAGGAACTTGAGCGGGATCTGCTGGGCCTCGGCGATCCGGTCGCCCTTGACCGGCCCGGCCTCGGCCGCGGCCAGCTCGATCGCCGCCCGGACGGCGTAGTCCGCCTTTGCTGACACGTGCATGGGCGCATTCTCACCCAAGCGCCGCCGCCAGGGAACCGCCATGGCCGCCCGTGGCGGTCCCTCAGGTGCACCAGGCGGATTCGGGCGCTTGACGGAGCGGGCCCGACCGTTCACCGTGTCATTCTCCACCAACCAAGTAGGGAAAGTTGAAATCATGTTGGGAGGAGCGATGAAGGTTCGCGCCAAGCTCACGGCCGGCCTGCTGGCCGCGGGGATGCTGCTCGCCGCCGGGTGCGGCGGCGGCTCGGGCGGGTCGGGCGGCGGGAGCGACAAGCTGACGCTGGTCGCCTACTCCACCCCCCGGGAGGCCTACGGGCAGCTGATCCCGGAGTTCCAGAAGACCGACGCCGGCAAGGGCGTCGGGTTCACCCAGTCCTACGGCGCCTCCGGCGATCAGAGCCGCGCCGTCCAGAACGGCCTGGCCGCCGACGTGGTCGCCTTCTCGCTGGAGCCGGACATGGTCAAGCTGGTCGACGCCGGCCTGGTCGCCCGGGACTGGAACGCCGGCGAGCACAAGGGCATGATCACCAACTCGGTGGTGGTGTTCGTCGTCCGCAAGGGCAATCCCAAGAACATCCGGACCTGGGACGACCTGATCAAGCCGGGCGTCGAGGTCATCGAGCCGAACCCGTTCACCTCGGGCGGGGCCAAGTGGAACGTCATGGCCGCCTACGGCGCCCAGCTGGAGGCCGGCAAGACCCCTGAGCAGGCGAACGCCTACCTGCTGGAGCTGTTCCGCCACGTGCCGGTGCAGGACAAGTCGGCCCGTGAGGCCCTGCAGACCTTCATCGGCGGCAAGGGCGACGTGATGCTGGCCTACGAGAACGAGGCCATCAACGCCCAGCAGAAGGAGCAGCCGGTCGACTACGTGGTGCCCGACAACACCATCCTGATCGAGAACCCGATCGCGGTCGTGTCGAAGTCCAAGAACGCCGCCGCGGCCACGGCCTTCGTCGACTTCCTCCGCTCGGAGCCGGCCCAGAAGCTGTACGCCGAGCGCGGCTACCGGCCGGTCAACCAGGCCGGGGCCGCCGGCGCCGGCTTCCCCGAGCCGTCCGGCCTGTTCACGATCAAGGATCTCGGCGGTTGGTCCGACGTCAACGAGAAGTTCTTCGACAAGGACGCCGGCATCGTGGCCGAGATCGAGCGCAAGGTGGGCGTGTCGGTTGGCAGCTAGCGCCGTCACCCGACGGCGGGTCGGGCTGGAGGCACGGGGCGGTGGTGCCCTCCTGCGGGGCACCGTCACCCTGTACCTCAGCCTGATCGTCGTCCTCCCGCTGACCGCGGTCGTGTGGCGCTCGGGCCGTGACGGCTGGGGCGCCTTCTGGGAGGCCGCGACCCAGCCCCAGGCCCTGGCCGCGCTGCGCCTCACCTTCGCCGTCGCCTTCGGTGTGGCGGCCGGCAACGTGGTCATGGGCACGGTCATCGCCTGGGTGCTGGTCCGCGACGAGTTCCCCGGCAAGCGGGTGGTCAACGCCCTGATCGACCTGCCCTTCGCCCTGCCGACGATCGTGGCCGGGATCACCCTGCTGGCCCTGTACGGCAGCGCCAGCCCGGTCGGCGTCGACATCGGCTACACCCGGGCCGGGGTGGTGCTCGCCCTGTCCTTCGTGACCCTGCCGTTCGTGGTCCGCTCGGTCCAGCCGGTGCTGCTGACCATGGAGCCGGACATGGAGGAGGCGGCCCGCTGCCTGGGCGCGGGCCCGCTGACCAGCTTCCGGCGGATCGTGCTCCCCACCATCGCCCCGGCCCTGCTGGCCGGCGCCGCCCTCGCCTTCGCCAGGGCGGTCGGCGAGTTCGGCTCGGTGGTGATCCTGTCGGGCAACATCCCCTACCAGACCGAGGTCGCCTCGGTGCACGTGTTCTCGCTGGTCGAGAACGACGACGTCGGCAGCGCGGCCGCGGTGTCGGTGGTCCTGCTGGCCACCTCGGTGCTGGTCCTGGCCGGCCTCAACCTGGTCCAGCGGAGGAGGACCCGCCATGCGGGGTAGCGCAGCCCGCCTGCCCCTGCGAGTCCTGGCCCTCGGCTACCTGGCCGTGATCCTGCTGGTGCCGGTGGCGGCGGTCATCTGCCGGGCCTTCGGTGACGGCCTGGCCCCGGTGTGGCAGGCCATCACCGCCCCGGACGCGCTCCACGCCCTGTGGCTGTCGCTGCTGATCGCGGCCATCGCCGTGCCCCTGAACACCGTGTTCGGGATTGCCTGCGCGGTCGTGCTGGTGCGGCAGCGGTTCCCCGGGCGGCGGCTGCTGGACGCCGTCATCGACCTGCCGTTCGCCATCTCGCCGGTGGTCGTCGGGCTCGCCCTCATCCTCGTGTACGGCCAGGCCGGCTGGCTCGGCTCCTGGCTGGCCGAGCGCGGCATCCAGGTCATCTTCTCGCTCCCGGGGATGGTGCTGGCCACGGTGTTCGTCTCCCTGCCGTACGTGGTCCGGGAGGTGGCCCCGGTGCTGCGCGAGGTCGGCACCGACCAGGAGGAGGCCGCCTGGACCCTGGGGGCGTCCCCGCTGCGGGCGTTCCTCCAGGTCACCCTGCCCGCGATCCGCTGGGGGGTGGCCTACGGGGTGGTCCTGACCACCGCCCGGGCCCTGGGCGAGTTCGGCGCCGTCACGATCGTCTCCGGCCGCCTGGCCGGCCAGACCGAGACCCTCACCCTGTACGTGGAGAACCGCTTCGAGGCCTTCGACCTCACCGGCGCCTATGCCGCCTCGCTCACCCTGGCCGTGCTCGCCCTGCTCGTCCTGCTGGCCATGACCCGGCTCCCGTCCCACCGGGGCACCCCTCCGGGGTTCCCCGGACCCCACCGGCGCGAGGAAGGCCGCTAGATGTCCATTCTCGTTCGCAACGCGACCCGCCGCTTCGGGGACTTCACCGCCCTCGACGACGTGTCGGTGGAGATCCCCAGCGGCTCCCTGACCGCCCTGCTCGGCCCCAGCGGCAGCGGCAAGTCGACCCTGCTGCGGGTGATCGCCGGGCTGGAGCGGCCCGACGCCGGCAGCGTCGAGATCGACGGCCGCGACGCCACCAGCCTGCCGCCGCAGCGGCGCGGGGTCGGCTTCGTGTTCCAGCACTACGCCGCGTTCAAGCACATGACGGTGCGCGAGAACGTCGCCTTCGGGCTCAAGGTGGCCCGCCGGCCCAGGGCCGAGATCCGGGCCCGGGTCGACGAGCTGCTGGAGCTGGTGCAGCTGCCCGGGCTGGCCGACCGCTATCCGGCCCAGCTCTCGGGCGGCCAGCGCCAGCGCATGGCCCTGGCCCGCTCCCTGGCCGTCCAGCCGAGCGTGCTGCTGCTGGACGAGCCGTTCGGGGCCCTGGACGCCCGGGTCCGCAAGGAGCTGCGGGCCTGGCTGCGCCACCTCCACGACGAGGTCCACGTGACCACCGTGTTCGTCACCCACGACCAGGAGGAGGCCATGGAGGTGGCCGACCGGATCGTGGTCATGAACCACGGCCGGGTCGAGCAGGTCGGCGGCCCCCGCGACCTCTACGAGCACCCGGCCAACGCCTTCGTGATGGGCTTCGTCGGCCCCGTCACCCGCCTGGGCGAGCTCTTCATCCGCCCCCACGACGTCGAGGTGCGCCGCCAGCCCAACGGCACCACCTCCGAGGCCATGGTCGAGCGCCTGGTCCATCTGGGTTTCGAGGTCCGGGCCGACCTGCTTCTCGACGACGGCCAGCGCCTCCAGGCCCAGCTGTCGCGCGAGGACGCCGAGCAGCTGGAGCTGGTCAAGGGCCAGATCGTGTTCGTCCGACCCAGCCGCACCCGCCAGTTCGCCGACGCCCAGACCGGATGGCCGAGCGGCCCGGGGGTCTAGCCGGACCCAGGCGGATGCCATAGCATTCCCTGCTTAACCCGAACGGGCCATCCCACCCGAAAGGTTCCCGCCGTGGGCTGGCAGTGGTACTTCAGCGCCGTCGCCTTGGCCGGTGGCGTCTGCCTTGCCGGCTACACCCTGTACGTGTGGCGGCACCGGCGGGCGTCGGCCGGGGCCAGCCTGGCCGTGATGCTGGCCGCGGCCGGCTGGTGGGGGCTGGCCTACGCCCTGGAGCTGGGCTCCAGCCGGCTGGAGACGAGGCAGTTCTGGGGCGACGTCAAGTGGCTCGGCATCGCCCTGCTCCCCACGGCCTTCTACGCCTTCGTCATGCAGTACACCGGGCACCAGCGGTGGGTGAACCGGCGCACGATGGCCGCCCTGGCCGTGGTCCCGGCGGCCACGATCGTGCTGCTGGCCGTCCCGGCCACCCACGACCTGGTCCGCTACTACCCGCCGGAGGCGGCGGCCGACCCGACCACGGCCATCGCCCAGGTCGGCCCCCTGTTCTGGCCCTTCCTGGTCTATGCCAACCTGGTCGTGTGGGGCTCCACGGCCCTGTTCGTGTGGACCCTGACGCGGCTGTCGCGGCTCTACTGGCGCCAGAGCCTGCTGCTGATCGTGGCCGTGCTCCTGCCGAGCGTGGCCAACGTCGCCCACAACCTCAACCTCGGGCCGTTCCGCCACGTCGAGCCGACCCCGTTCCTGTTCGTGCTCACCGGGGCGGTGCTGGTCTGGGGGGTGTTCCGGTTCCAGCTGCTCGACCTGGCCCCGATCGCCCGCAGCTCGGTGTTCGAGACGATGCTGGACGGGGTGCTGGTCCTCGATCCCTACCGGCGGGTGGTGAACCTCAACCCGGCGGCCGCCCGCGCCCTCGGCGTGCCCGCCGGCCAGGCGGTCGGGCGCCAGGTCGAGCAGCTGCTGGAGGTCGAGGCGGCGCTGGTCGAGCGGGCCGACGACCCGGTCCTGCCCGAGGAGGTCGAGCTGGCCGGCCGCCGCTACGAGCTGTCCACCACCCCGCTGGCCGACCGGGGGGGCCGGGTCACCGGCCGGGTGGTGGTGCTGCGCGACGTGACCGAGCGCCACCAGGCCCACGAGCGCCTGCTCCGCCTGGACGAGCAGCGCCGCTGGCTGCTCGGGCGGGTCGTGTGGGCCCAGGAGGAGGAGCGGCGCCGCATCGCCGGCGAGGTCCACGACGACGCCATCCAGACCATCGCCGCCGCCCGGCTGATGCTGACCACCTTCCGCGACCAGCTCACCGACGACCGCCAGCGCCGGCTCCTCGACCACCTGGAGGAGGCGGTGTCGTCCAGCCTGCGGCGGCTGCGGACGCTGGTCTTCGACCTGCGCCCGGCCCAGCTCGACGACGACGGGCTGGCCGCCGCCCTGCGCGAGTACCTGACCGAGACGGCCCGCCAGGGCGGCTTCACCGCCGAGCTCCGCGACGACCTGGAGCGGGAGCCGCCGGCCGAGGCCCGGGTGATCGCCTACCGGATCTGCCAGGAGGCGCTCACCAACATCCGCATGCACGCCGGCGCGACCCGGGCCGTGGTCCGGCTGGAGGAGTCCCGGGGCGGCCTGCTGGTGACCATCGGCGACGACGGCGCCGGCTTCGACCCGGTCCGGGTCAAGGCCTCCCCCCGTCCCGGCCACGTCGGCCTGACCAGCATGTCGGAGCGGGCCAGCCTGGCCGACGGCTGGTGCCGGGTCGACAGCCACCCCGGCAGCGGCACCACCGTCAGGTTCTGGCTCCCGACCAAGGACCCGGGCTAGCCTGTCGCCCACGTCACCTGGGAACCAGGGCCAGGACCCGGGTGGGGCTGCCGGAGCCGCCGACGATCTTCAGGGGGGCGGCGATCACGAGGGCGCCGGTGGGCGGGAGGCGGTCGACGTTGGCCAGCTGGGTGAGGCCGTACTTGCCGGCGCCGAGGAGGAAGGCGTGGCAGGGGAAGGGCGGGTCGAAGCTGTGGGCGGCCCCGGCGTCGGTGCCGACGGTCTCGACGCCGATGCCGAGGATCGGCCGCTCGTCGGCCAGCCAGCGGGCGCAGGCGACGTCGATGCCGGGGGTGTGGGGGCCGGTGTCGTCGGCGTTGAGGAAGGCGGCCTCGTCCTGGGCCCGGGCGTCCCAGCCGGTGCGGTACAGCAGCCAGCCGCCGTCGGGCAGGCGGCCATGCTCGGCCTCGAACGCCTCCACGTCCTCGACCCGCAGCAGGTGGTCGGGGTCGGCGGCGGCCCGGTCGGCGTGGTCGATGACGACCGCCGGGCCGATCAGGCGCGACGGCGGGACCTGGCTGACGTCGTCCAGCTCCTGGCCGCTGACCCAGTGGATGGGGGCGTCGAAATGGGTGCCGGTGTGCTCGCCGCCCTCGAAGGCGTTCCAGTACCAGGCGGGACCCCGCTCGTCGTAGTGGGACAGCTCCCGCAGCCGGAACCGGGGCGTGTTCGCGAACGGCTCGGGCAGGCGCAGGACCGGGGTCTCCTCCGACAGCGGCTGGGTCAGGTCGACCACCTCGACCTGGCCGGCGGCCAGGGCGGCGGCCAGGTTCTGGACGGCGTCGGTCACGGGGGGGCTCCTTGGGGGTCGGGGGCGTCGGGCCGCAGGTACCGCTGGAACTCGAAGCGGTTCTCCAGCATGTGCAGGTCCATGTGGAAGCTCTTGGGGCCGACCGGCTCGACCTTGGCGACCAGGCAGGCCAGCTCGGGGGCGGCGATGGCCTCGACGGCGGCGGCCCGGAAGGACTCCAGGTCGGTGACGGTGCGGGCGTTGGCCACCCCGGCCGCCTTGGCGATCCCGGCCAGGTCGGAGCCGGTGGCGGTGGCCGTCGGGAACCCGCCGACGCTGAGCAGGCTCTGGTTGTCGAAGACGATGTGGGTGAGGTTGCCGGGGGCGTAGCGGGCCAGGGTCGTGAGCCCGCCCAGGTTCATCAGCACCGAGCCGTCGCCGTCGAGCACGACCACCTTGCGCTCGGGCTGGGACAGGGCGATGCCAAGACCCATCGAGGAGGCCAGCCCCATGGCGTGCTCCAGGTAGAAGAAGTTGGGCCGGTGGCCGAGCGAGTACAGCTCGACCGCGACCGCCCCCATGATGGTGACCACGGCGCAGCCGGCCAGCTCGTCGTAGACCGCCTCCAGGCAGCGGATGCGTTCCATCAGCCGATGGCCTCCCACATCAGGTCGCGGGTGAGCAGCAGGGCCACCGGGGCCAGCGACGCCTGGGCCAGGGTCATGCCCCTGGCCACCTGGAGCTGCACGGCGGCCGGGTCGCGCAGCTCGTCGTGGACGATCCCGAGGGCGTCCAGGATCGGCCGGGTGGCCCGCCCTCCCTCGGTCTGCCAGGGGTCGGGCTCGCCCAGGTGGCCGCGGTCGCTGATCAGCATGAGCAGGGGGATCTTGTAGAGCTGGGCCAGGGAGACGATGCCGTTGACCGACTGGAGCAGGCCGTGGTTCTGCATCAGCATGGCCGACCTGCGCCCGGCCAGGTGCGCCCCGGCCGACACCCCCACCCCCTCCTCCTCCTTGGCCAGGCGGACCAGGATCATCTCCGGGTCGTCCTCGGCCAGGCGGATCAGGTGGACCAGCCAGGTCTCGGGGAGGGCGGAGACGACCTCGACCCCGACCGCGACCAGCGCGTCGTAGACCAGTTTGGAGTGGCGCTCGGAGACCGGCATGGTCAGGCGCCCAGGTCGAGCAGCTGCTCGTGCTCCAGGCCGAGGTCGTTGACGACGTTCCAGTAAGCGACGGTGGCCGCCCGGGCCCCGGCCTGGGCGCATGGGGGCAGGTCGTCGCGGGCCAGCAGCGCCTTGGCCCGCCGGTACAGCTCCAGCAGCTCGTCCTCGGCCTCGGTGGTGGGCCGCCCGAGCAGGTCGGTGGTGGCTCCCATGGTCAGCCTCCGATCGGGGTGTCGCGCTCGTCCACGGTCCGGCGGGCCTTGAGCTCGAACCGGGGCAGCTCCCCCTCCCCGGCCCGCTCGACCTCGAACCGCAGGCCCTCGTGGGCCTCGGCCAGCGACTTGGCCAGCCGCTCGGCCATGTCGGCCCAGGCCTCGTCGCTGGTGCCGGGGGAGGGCTCGACCCGCAGGGCGATCCGGTCGAAGTAGCCCTCGCGGGTCAGGCGGAGCTGGAACTCCTCCACGTTGGGGAACTCGCGGACGATGCCCTCGACCGCCCGCGGGTAGACGTTGGTCCCCCGGACCAGCTTCATGTCGTCGACCCGGCCGAGGATGCCGCCCTCGTACAGGTCGAAGCCGCGCCCGCAGGTACAGCGCGAGGCCGGCACCTTGGCGACCAGGTCGGCGGTGCGGTAGCGCAGCAGCGGGATGATGCCGCGGCCGAAGGAGGTCACCACCCGCTCCCCCGCCTCGCCGTAGCCGACCGGCTCGGCCGAGGCCGGGTCGACGACCTCCTCGATGTAGTGGTCCTCGATGATGTGGGTGCCGCCGGGCTGGTGGCTGCACTCGAAGACCATGATCGTGCCGATCTCGGTCATGCCGGCGGTGTCGCCCGCCTTGGCTCCCCACAGCCGCTCGATCAGGGCCTTGGTCTGGGGGATCGAACCGGCCGGCTCGCCGGACAGGATGAGCCGCCGGACCCCGCCGGCGGCCAGGTCGACGCCGAGCCGCTCGGCCTCCTGGGCCAGGCGCAGGGCGTAGGTGGGGGTGGACGCGACCACCGTGGCCCCGAAGTCGGCGATCTGCCTGACCCGGCCCTCGGTGGTCTGGGCGCCGCCGGGGACGTTGAGCACGCCCATCTTCTCCATGCCGTAGTGCAGGCCCCAGAACCCGATGAAGGAGCCGTAGCCGAAGGCCACGTAGGCGGTGTCGGCCGGCCGGACCCCGAACCCCCACAGGCCGTAGCACCACATCTCGGCCTGCCAGGCCCAGTCCTTGGCCGTGTCCAGCACCCGGATCGGCTCCCGTCCGGTGGTGCCCGAGGTGGTGTGCCAGCGGATGGCCGCCTCCCGCCCGGCCACCGGCAGCAGCCCGAACGGCGGCTGCTCGCTCTGGGAGGCCATCCACTGGTCGCGGGTCAGCAGCGGCAGCCGGCGCAGGTCGTCGAGGGTCTTGAGCTGCTCGGGGGCGAAGCCCGCCTCGCGGAAGGACCGCTGGTAGAAGGGGCTGCGGGCGGCCGCCCACTCGCACAGCCGGCGCAGCTTGGCGAGCTGCAGGGCGCCCAGCTCGTCGCGCCCCAGCGTCTCGGTCTTGGGGTTCCAGAACTCCCCGGCACCCATGCTCCGGCCTCCTTCGCCGCGTCGCGAGCGTCTGGCCTGGACACCTCCGGAGCATACCGGGAACCGGATCGGCCGCGGCACCCTCCGGAGTTTGCTTACCCGGTCTTGAACCACCCCCCTGGTACCCTTGACGGGACGGCGAAGGGGGTGTGTGGCCGGCATGGATCCGTTGCTGCAGGTGATTGCCCGGGCGATCAAGCGCGGCGGGGTGTTCCTCATCGGCATGACCCTGCTCATCGGCGGTGCCGCCATGCTGGTGCTGCCCGGCCCCGGGATCGCCGTCATGCTCCTCGGCCTGGTCGTGCTCTCGGCCGAGTTCAAGTGGGCCCAGCAGGCGCTCACCTGGTGCCGCGAGCGCGGCCGCTTCCTCAAGGACCAGGCCCAGGCCCACATGCCCGGCGCCAACCGCCACCCGCCCGGCGGCCCCCCGACCCGCGACCGCCCCGACCAGGCCGCCTAGGCTAGCCGCGCGGGACCCGGGTCGAGGTCGGGCGGGCGACCACGACCACCAGGACGAGGGTTCCGGTGGTGGCGGCCGCCCCGACGGCCAGGCGGGCCAGGCCGCCGCCGGCGGGGAGGGCGGCGGCCAGCAGGACCAGGACCCCGAGGGCGAGGGCGGCCAGGGTGCTGGCCGCGAGCACGATCGAGCGGGTGGTGAGGACCCGGCGCTCGTCCCGGACCCGGGGGCGGGCCTCCCGGGCCCAGCTGGCCAGTTCGGCGTAGAGGAGCAGGCCGGCGCCGACCAGGGGGGCGGCGGCGTCGACGCGGTCGCCCCGGCGGACCCAGACGATCGTGGACTCGGCCAGCAGCACGACCATGGCCGGGGCGAGCAGCGACCCCACCCGGAGGGCGGCCGCCGCGGCCAGGACCAGGCCGATCCCGGCCAGCCAGGCCAGGGCGTCGCGCATCCGGCCGGACACGGCGGCCAGGGGGGCGATGGCGAGCACGGCCGCGACCGCGGTGGCGGCCAGGCCGCAGGCTAGCCGGGTGCGAGCCCGGCGCGGCGCCGGCATGCCTCCACCTCCAGGAGCACCTGCTGCAGGTGCATGGCGTCGGTCCACTCGACCACGGCCGCGCCCAGGTGCTGGTAGCGGTGGCGCAGCGTCTCCCGCTCCAGGGCCCACAGGCGCCGGGCCAGCTCGCCCCACTCGCCGGCGGCCACGCCGGCGTGGGTCAGCGGGGAGATGTCGACCACGGCCAGGTCGTAGCCGCGGGCCAGCAGGTCGAACAGGGCCGCGATCCCGCGCTCGTCGACCAGCGGGGTCAGGGCGACGATCAGGGCCTTGGCCGGCAGGGTCCGGGGCGGCAGGTGGCGGATCCCCTTCCAGGCCGCGGTGGCGAACACCTGGGTCTCCATCAGGGTGTCGAGCAGCCGGTACAGGGCGGCCTGGCCGCTGCCCGGCTGGAGCCACTGCACGAACCCGCCGAAGCTGACCAGACCCACCCGGTCGCGCTGGCGCAGGTAGGCCGCGGCCAGCGAGGCGGCCGCGCCCACGGCCTGGTCGAGGGTGCTGCCGGCGGGCCCGCGGACGTCGAGGAAGCTGTCCAGGAACAGGACCACGTCGGTGGCCCGCTCGGGGTGGCGCTGGTTGACCATGAGGGCGCCGCGGCGGGCGGTGGCCCGCCAGTTGATCGAGCGGGGCCGGTCGCCGGGCAGGAACGGTCGTAGATCAGCGAACTCGATGCCGTCGCCGCGCTGGGCGGCCACGTGGCTGCCGGTCGAGACCTGGGTCTCCAGCGGCCGGACCAGGGCCCGGAGGGCGTCGGGGACGGGGAACACCTTGAGGGGGGCGTGCCGGTCCAGGTGGCGTTCCCAGGTGAACAGCCGGAAGCGGTCGTGGGCCCGCAGGTGGACGTCGCCGAGCCAGTAGGCGCCCCAGCGCCGGCAGGTGAGCCGGACGGCGATGGCCCGTTCCTCCCCCGCGCCCAGGCTGACGGCCATGGCCCAGGTCCGGGCCGTTCCCGTCGTCCGGGGGGCTGGGCGGCTTGAGCCCCCGGGACCTCCCTCGGGGCCGTCCATGCCCGGGGGGACGACCAGGAGCACCTCCAGGCGCTCGATCCGGGTGGCGGCGGTCAGGCGCAGCTCGACGGTCAGCTCGTCGCCGACCAGGGCCCGCTCCCGGTCGACGGTGACCTCGGCGGCCAGCTCGGGGTCGCGGGCGCCGGCCAGGCCGGCCACCACCAGCACGGCCAGGGGGGCCGCGACCGCCACCAGCTCGGGCCGGCCCAGGGCCAGCCCGGCCAGCAGGACCAGCGCCGCCACCCCGACGTAGACGGCGATCTTGTCGCTCGGCCGGCGATTCACCGGCCGGGCTGGGCGCGGACCGGGGCCGGCTCGGCCTCGGGGGGCGGGGTCGGGACCTGCTCCAGCAGCTCGGCCACGACGTCCTCGGTGCGGACCCGGCGCACCCACAGCTCCGGCCGCAGGATGAGCCGGTGGGCCAGGGTGGGGATGGTGACCGCCTTGACGTCCTCGGGGGTGACGAAGTCGCGGCCGGCCAGGGCGGCCTTGGCCCTGGCCACCTTCAGCAGGGCCAGGCTGCCCCGCGGGCTGGAGCCGACCTGGACCCGTGGGCTGGCCCGGGTCGCCCCCACCAGCTCGACGATGTAGCGGCCGACGCTTTCGGCCACGTGGACCTCCTCGACCGCCCGCTGCATGGCGAGCACGTCGGCCGGCGTCGCCACCTGGGCCAGCTCGACCTCGTCGGCGGTCCGTTCCAGGCGCCGCTCCAGCATCCGCCACTCGGCCTCGGCCGAGGGGTAGCCGACCGACAGCCGCATCAGGAACCGGTCGAGCTGGGCCTCGGGCAGCGGGTAGGTGCCCTCGAACTCGATCGGGTTCTGGGTGGCCACGACCAGGAAGGGGCGCTCCAGGACGCGGGTGACCCCGTCGATGGTCACCTGACGCTCCTGCATCGCCTCCAGCAGGGCGGCCTGGGTCTTGGGCGGGGAGCGGTTGATCTCGTCGCCGAGCAGCAGGTTGGTGAACACCGGGCCGGGACGGAACTCGAAGTCGCCCAGGCGCTGGTTGTAGACCGACGAGCCGGTCACGTCCGACGGCATCAGGTCGGGGGTGAACTGGACCCGGGCGAAGCCCAGCGACGTCACCCGGGCGAACGACCGGGCGATCAGGGTCTTGGCCAGGCCGGGGTAGTCGTCCAGGAGCACGTGCCCGTCGGCCAGCAGCCCGAGCAGGACCAGCTCGAGGGCGCCGCGCTTGCCGACCACGGCCCGCTCGACCTCGTCCAGGACCCGCTGGGTGAGCCTGCGCAGCTCCCCCAGGCCCCCGTCAGCCATTGCGCCTTGCTTCACCGGGGCACCCCGTCGGGGTTCCCCGGACCCCTCCGGCCGATCCGTTCCAGGTTGGCGATCAGGTCGGCAAGGGCGGCCGGAGGGAGGCCGGGAGCCTCCCGGGACGGCAGGTCGCGCTGGTCGCGGGCGAGCAGGGCCCAGCCGGCCTCGCCGAGGGCGGCCCTGGCGGCGGCCGGGTCGCGGTCCAGGTCGACGGCCAGCGACCAGCGCAGCCGGTCGGCGGCCACGGGTCGCAGCTCGTTCCGGAGCCGGGTGTGGGCGTGCAGGGCGCTGGCGCTGGACAGGGCGAGCAGCCGGGCCAGCCGGTCCAGCTCGGCCGGCGGCCTGGGCGGGGCCGGCCGGGCGGCCAGGGCGGCGTCGAACGGCGACCTCGGCGGCCGCGGGAAGGTCAGCCGCAGCCAGGCGACCAGCAGGTCGACGGCCAGCCCGGCCAGCACCAGCAGGTAGACGGCGACGGCCAGGGGCCGCTGGGTCGGGGCGAGCTGCACCACCCCGACCAGGACGACGCTGGCCACCACCACCGCCATGACCGCCCGCACGACCGGCCCGATCACCAGCCGTCCCCTCCCCCGGGGGGCCGCCCGCCGGCGGCCCGGGCGGCCGGTCCGCCTGGGCGGCCAGCTCGGCCGCCTCGGCCAGCTCCCGACGGACGGCCCGCAGGGCGGCGATCGCCTCGTCCCGCTCGGCCGGGCCGACGGCGTGCTGGCTGAACTTGGCCCGCTCGAACAGCCCGGTGAGCCGCTGCACCGACGCCGGCCGGAGGGGTCCGGCCGGAGGGGTCCGGGGAACCCCGAAGGGGTGCCCCGGTGAATCGGGCAGCTCTTCCAGGGGGGTGCCCCGGTGGATCGGGGCGAGCGACGCCTCCAGGACCCGGGCGGCGTACTCGAACGGCGCCTCGGACGGGCGCCGGGGCAGGCCGGCGGCGGCCAGGCCGCGCTCCATGCGGGCCCAGGCGGCGATCACCGCCCGCCGCGGGTCGGGCTCGCGCTCCAGGTCCTCCAGGGTGTCGTCGAGCAGCTCCACCAGCCGCTCGGCCCGGGTCGGGGGCGGGCGCCGGCGCCGCCGGTCGGCCCGGAGCTGGGCGACCACGATCGCGACCATGGCCAGCAGGGCCACCCCGGCCACGACCATCGGCACCACCCCCGGCTCGGCCGGCGGGTCCACCAGCTCCAGGGTGCTGGGCGTGCCGAGGGTGGTGGCCGGGTCCTCGTCGCGGTCGCCGCCGCCCAGCCCCAGCAGGTCCCGGAACAGCCACAGGAGCACGATCGCGGCCATCGGCAGGATCAGGTTCCAGCTCCCCGCGCGCCGCCCCCGCACCGGCAGGTGCCGGTTGGGCCAGAGGGAGATGACCACCAGCACCCCGGCGGCGATCATGGCCAGGAACAGCAGCAGCACCAGGCTGTCGACCAGGTCGGCCGGGTAGCTGGGCCGCCCCCGGCCACTACCGAGCGGCCCGCGCAGGCTCCCCACCGCGACCAGGGCCAGCAGCCCGACCGCGGCCACGACCGGCAGCAGCCCCCGCCTCCGGTTGACCGAGCCGTGGCCGGGCGGTCCGCGCCGCTCCGGCTGCCTGTCCTCCGCCACGTGCTCCCTCGCGCCTGGTCCCACCCCCGGCACGGCTCATGGTCCCACAGGTACGGGCGCCTCCGCCCCCCGAGGTCCGAAGCTCGCTCCCCGACCCGGCGCGCGCTCAGGCCGTGGCCGACTCCACGGCGAGGGCGGTGAGCTCGACCATCTCGTCGACCTCGGCGTCGGTGACGACCAGGGGCGGGCCGAGCATGACCAGGTCGCCCTCGGTGCCGTCGACGCAGCCGCTGGACGAGTAGAGCAGGAGGCCGCGGTCGCGGGCGGCGGCGACGGCGCGTTCGGTGACCCGCGCTGGCCGGGGGAACGGGGTCCGGGCGGGGCGGTCGGCGACCAGCTCGACGGCCACCATCAGGCCCAGGCCGCGGATGTCGCCGGCGGCCGGGTGGCCGCCCAGGCGGGCCTCGAGGCCGGCCCGGAGGCGCTTGCCCTGGGTCTCGGCGGCCTCGACCAGGCGACGCTCGCGCAGCACCCGGAGCACGGCCCGGCCGGCGGCGGCCCCGACCACGTGGTGGGAGTAGGTGAGGCCGTGGGTGAGGCCGCCCTCGCCGATGGTGTCGTGGACGGCCCCGGAGGCGACGGCCAGCCCGAGCGGCCAGTAGCCGGAGGCGGCCCCCTTGGCCAGGACGAGGATGTCGGGCCGGACCCCCCAGTGGTCGCAGGCGAACCAGCGGCCGGTGCGCCCGAACCCGGTCATGACCTCGTCGGCGATGACCAGCACCCCGTGGCGGCGGCAGACCTCGGTCACCGCCGGCCAGTAGTCGTCGGGCGGGACGGCCGCGCCAAGGCCGGCCCCGGCGACCGGCTCGGCCACGAACGCGGCCACCGTGCCCGGGGGCGAGGCCAGGATCTCCCGCTCCAGGGCGTCGGCGTAGCGGGCCCCGCAGCCGGCCGGGTGGGTGCCGGGGAATGGGCAGCGGTACTCGTAGGCGGCCAGGGTGTGGTCGGCCAGGCCGAGCCAGGGCAGGTAGGGGCGGCGCAGCGGCTCGCGGCCGCCCACGTCCAGCGCCCCCCGGGTGTTGCCGTGGTAGCTGCCCCTTCGGCCGATCACCCGGGCGCGGTCCTCGCCCCGGGCCAGGTGGTAGGCGCGGGCCATCTTCAGGGCGGTCTCGATCGCCTCGCTGCCCCCCGACACCGGGTAGACGCGCGGGTCGTCCACCGGCAGCAGCGGGGCCAGCTCGCCGGCGTAGGCCTCCAGCTCCTCGGAGGCGAACATGGTGCCGTGGGCGTAGGCGACCCTGGCCGCCTGCCCGGCGATGGCCTCGGCCACCGAGGCGTCGCCGTGGCCGATCCCGACCACGATCGCCCCGCCGGCCCCGTCCAGGTAGCGCCGCCCCGCGGTGTCCCACAGCTGGCAGCCTTCGGCCCTGGCCACCGTCGGCAGGCCGGTCCCCCTCGCGAAGACGTGGCTCATCCCTTGACGTACACCCCGTCGGGGTCGAGCTCCTCGCGGATCAGCCGCAGCTCCTCGTCGGTGGGGTCGGGCGTGACCTCGAGGTCGCCGGCGACCCGGAGGTCCCAGCCGGTGGCGGCCCGGACGTCGGCCTCGGTGACGCCGGGGTGGACGGCCTCCAGGACCATCTCGCCGGTGTCGGGGTCGAAGCCGTAGCGGCCGAGGTCGGTGACGACCACCGACGGTCCCCGGCCCTGCCAGCCCTGGGCGGCCCGGAGGGCGGCCCCGCCGAGGTTGCCCGGGCTGGTCCGGAAGTCGATCCGCTCCACGAACGAGCGGGCCGACTGGCGCATGAGCACGAACACCTCGCGGGCGTTGATGGCGATCTCGCATGCCCCTCCGGACCCGGGCAGGCGCACCTTCGGCCGGTCGTAGCCGCCGATCACGGTGGTGTTGATGTTGCCGAACCGGTCGAGCTGGGCGGCGCCGAGGAAGCCGACGTCGACCAGCCCGCCCTGCAGGTAGTAGCTGAACAGCTCGACCATGCTCATGGCGGCCGTCGCCCCCGTGACCAGGCACGGGTCGCCGATGGAGAGGGGCAGCCGGGCCGGCCGGGCCCCGTACACCCCCGACTCGTAGATCAGCTCGATCGCCGGGGCGACGGTCCGCTGGGCCAGGGCGACGGCGATGTTGGGCAGGCCGATGCCGACGAAGCAGACCCGCTTGCCGGCCAGGGCCCGCGCCCCGGCCACCACCAGCATCTCGTTCTTGGAGAAGTCGCCCATCAGCGGTAGTCCCCGTAGTCGACCGACCCGGAAAGGGCCGGCGCCGGGGTCAGCTCGGCCCACCGCTCCGTCCCGAGCTTCTCCACGTACTCCTCGTGGGTCGCCGTCCCGTGGACCCACTCGTCCAGCCATCCTTCGAGCGCCTCGGGGTCGCGGCTGATCCTGTCCCACTCCAGGTAGAAGCGGTTGTCGCGGTCGTAGTAGCCCTGGGCGTAGGAGGGGTGGGCGCCGCGCGGGCAGACCACCACCGCGTCCACCTTGATGCCTGGGATCAGGGTCCGGTTGGGGTCGGCCCGCACGACTTCCTCGGCCACCAGCTCCTCGACGACCACGATCACCCGGCTGGCCGCGAACGCCGCCTCCTTCTGGCAGCCGGTCAGGCCCCAGATCTGGGTGTCGCCGGCGGCGTCGGCCCGCTGGGCGTGGACCACGGCCACGTCCGGGTTCAGGGGCGGCACCGCGAACACCGGCTCGCCCCCGAACGGGGAGGTGACCGGGCGGATGTTGGGGTTGACCTTCGGCAGGTCGGTCTCGAAATAGGACCGCAGCGGCCAGAACGGCAGGTTGGCCGCGCCGGCGGCGTAGTGCCCGACCATCCCGAAGTGGCTGTACTCCTCCAGCTCCAGCGGAGCCGGGTCGTGGTGCTCGACCCGGCGGCGGATGGCGTGCAGCGACCCCACCCCCGGGTTCCCCATCCAGGAGAAGACCAGCTTGCTGGCGACCCCGGCCCCGACCATCTGGTCGTAGACCACGTCGGGGGTGAGCCGGCACAGGGTCAGGTCGCGGCGGCGCTGGCGGATCACCTCGTGCCCGGCCGCGAACGAGATCAGGTGCGTGAACCCCTCGATGGCGAGGGTGTCGCCGTCGCGGACCAG
>DASUPQ010000429.1 GCA_036280995.1 Actinomycetota bacterium
ACGCCGGGAGGTTGCGGTTCCGCCTCTTTACCGGGTCGTTCACCGGCCGGGTCTTCATCGACTTCCTGGGTCGGCTGCTGCGCGATTGCGGCGGGCGGAAGGTCCACCTGATCGTGGATGGGCATCCCGTGCACCGGGCCAAGGCGGTCAGCGCCTGGGTTGGGCGCCATGGCGACCGGATCGAGCTGCACTTCCTGCCGGGCTACAGCCCCGAGCTGAACCCAGTGGAGTTGCTGAACCATGACGTCAAGGCCAATGCCGCGGCCCGGCGGCAGCCCCGCTCGGCAGCCGAGCTTCGCGATGAGCTGCATGGATATCTACGTCGTCGCCAGCGACAGCCAGCGATCCTGGTCCGCTTCTTCGATCACCCGACGACTCGCTATGCCGCCGCCTCATAATCACACCATTTGCCTGCCCTGGTGATAACTCATTCTCATTCCCGCCCTCAGCCAGCCAGGTGGTAGCAAAGGCGTGCCGGAGCTGATGCGGGTGCATTCCGGCAGCCCGGCAACCCGGGCTCGATGGTGGACGACCTGGTAGATGCCCGAAGGAGTCACGCGTCCGTTGCGGCCGACCCAGAGCTCCGGCAGGTGGGCCAATCGATGCCCTTCTCGGACCCGGAGGTAGCGGTCGAGCGCCTGGGCGGTCTTGCGGCCGATCGGCAGCGCCCGAGGGCGGCGGCCCTTGCCCAGCACCCAGACGATCCGCTGATCCAGGTCCACGTCATCCACAGTCATGCCGACGCACTCGGCGCGGCGCATCCCGGTGTCCACCAGCAGCAGGATGATTGCCGTGTCCCGGCGGCTGGTGAAGTCCCGCCCCTCGCAGGTCTTGAGCAGCCGAGCCAGGTGCTCCGGCCTAACCACCCCCACCGGTTGCTCTGGCAGTTGCGGCGGCTTCATCCCCTCCATCGGGTTGATCTTCAAGTCGCCCTCGGCCACCGCCCACTTGAAGAAGGCGTGCAGGCCCCGATAGCGGTTGTGGGCGGTGGCCGGCTTCCAGCGGGCCAACTGGTCGGCGATGAAGCCCTGGATGTGATCGCGTCGGATCTCGCCAACCAGAAGCGGCTGGCCATGGGCCTGGCAGTAGCTGGCCAGGAGCCGGTTGGGTTGACGACATCGTGCCCTCATTAGGGCGTGGTGGAGCTGGCTAACGACAGCGTGTTCCGGTTAGCCGAGTGAGGGGCCGTCGGCACCCCTGCTGAGCAGGAGGTTCGTGCTGGTGGTGGAGATGATGGGACTCGAACCCACGACCCCCTGCTTGCAAAGCAGGTGCTCTTCCAGCTGAGCTACATCCCCGAGGAATCTCGGCCTTGACCTGCGGCTTCTGCTCTCGACTCTTAAGCCTGGGTTCAGCACAACGGTGCAAGAGAATCTGATTCGACCTCTGTTCGTGGTACCGGCCGGTCATGGCCGACTCCAGCGTAGCCCACCCGAAGCGCTCCTTCGAGCTGCACCTGCGAGCCGAGAACGAGGCTGTCCGTACGATCGAGACCTACCTCGACGCGCTCCAGCTGGCGGCCCGGTTTCTGGAGGCCCGGGGCGTCGAGCTCGAGCAGGCGCGACGCGAGGACATCGAGGCGTTCATCGCCGACCAGCTCGCCCGCTGAAGCCTGCCACGGCCGCCCAACCGCTATCGGAGCCTGCGCGTGTTCTCCGGCTGGCTGGAGGCCGAGGGCGAGATCCCTGTGAGCCCCATGGCGAAGATGCGCCCGCCCGCCGTGCCGGATCAGCCCGTTCCCCTGGTCCGCGAGGACGCCTTTCGCCGGCTCCTGGAGGCCTCCGCCGGCCGTGACTTCGAGGCTCGCCGCGACACGGCCCTGGCCTGCTCCTGGTCACGTGGGCCCGCGCCGCGCCGAGATCGCCGGGATGCGCCTCACCGATCTCGACTTCGACCTCCAGGTCGCGCTCGTGCTCGGTAAGGGTGGCCGGCAGCGCGCGTTCCCGTTCGGTCGCAGGCCGCCCAGGCCCTTGACCGCTATCTCCGCATCCGCGCCCGCCATCCGCATACTGACCTGGAGTGGCTGTGGATTGGCAAGTTCGGGCGCATCACCGAGTCCGGCATCGCTCAGATCCTCCGCCGGTGAGGTCACCAGGCCGGGATGGAAGGACTCCACCCGCACCAGCTCCGCCACACGTTCGCCCACCTGTGGCTGTCCGAGAATGGCAACGAGACCGACCTGATGCGCCTTGCCGGCTGGCAGTCCCGCGCGATGCTGCGCCGCTACGGCGCCGCCGCGGCCGACGAACGCGCTCGAGAGGCGCACCGACGGCTTTCCCCGGCCGACCGGCTGTAGCGTATGAGCAGCCTCAGTAGATTGTCGTTAGCTCCTGCTACGAAGGTGGCACCTGACCCCTGACCGGCCTGGAAGGGCGGTGAGGCTGGATGGGACGCAAACGGGCCGCCTTCGCCGAAGGCACTGCTGAGGAAGAGCGGCGGTACGCCCGCCCAAGTGCTCCGGGACATCCGCGACCTGCGGGGTGAGACCCAGCAGGCGCTGGGGCGGCTGCTTGGCTGGAGCGTCTCGACGGTGTCCCGGTTCGAGGCCGCGTACCCCGACTATCCAGCGCTGCGGCTGTTCGGCGACGAGGCCAAGCCCTTGCCGGTGTGGGCGGAAGCGGCACCGCGCGAGCAGTGGGCGGACGTCGAGGCCCCGCTCGGGACGCTCGACCTCTCGGAGCCGCCGCCCGACGTGCGCCGCTGGCGCTACTGGGAGGAGTGCTCTCCCCGGGAGAGCGGGACTTCCAGCGCCGCCTGGAGGAGTGGGACCGACACCTCCGCGAGATCGACGCGGGCAAGCGGGCGCATCTCGACACCTGGACCAGATCACCCACGACTGGCGGCCATGGCCAGGGACGACCACGGCCGCCTGCGACTGGACTGCAAGCTCGGAACCTACTTCCACTCGCTCAGCACGTCCGAGACGCTCGACCCGGAGTTGATGGAGGCCTACGCCGCGTAGGAAGGCAACGGCCGGGCCCGCTACTGGTCACCGACCACCCTCAATCCGGATGCGGACAGCGACGGCGAGGATCAACCGGGCGATGGTGGGGAGAGAGCATGGCATGACCCGCCTGGCAACGTCCTGGATCGAGGCCTCGCCGAAGGCGCCCATGGAACCTCGCATATCGCGTTGGTTGACCTCGTCGTCTGTGACCTCCGAACGTTACCAAGGACGGAACGTCCTCACGAGCGCAGCCCATCACCACGAGAACCAGGCGGCCTGTCGGCGATGCTGGACAGGTGGTCGAGGTGACGGGCGCGCTCCTGGGTGCGGTCGCTGGAGTCGCGGTAGGGTCCGCTGGGAGCACTGCTTGGCGGCGGATGGCCACGCACCAATTTCATGGAAAGGGATCGCCGATGCCAGAGCTGGTCATCGACTTCATCACCTCGCTCGATGGATATGGGGCCGCCGAGGGCTGGCCCGGCTGGTGGGGCCTGGAAGGGCCCGAGTACCTCGCCTGGTTGGAAGACCACCCAGAAGCGGACTACACCGTCCTGATGGGCGCCAACACCTACCGGCTCATGTCCGGGTTGGCCACCGACGGTGAGCCGGGGACCGATGCCCTGGCCGGCCTGTCGAAAGTCGTCTTTTCGACCACCTTGACCGAGCCGCTGGCGTGGCCGAACACCCAACTGGTCACCCGGGACCCCGTCGAGGCCGTGCGGGAGATGAAGGACAAAGCCACCAAGTCCATGCGCACCCTGGGCAGCCTCACCCTGTGCCGTTCGCTCCTGAAGGCCGGTCTGGTGGACCGGTTCCGGGTGGTCGTGTTCCCGGTCATCACCGGAGCCACCGGTCAGGACCGGATCTATGACGGGTACCCCGACGTCGCCCTCGACATGGTCGCCAGCCGCACCTTCGACGGTCGGCTGCAGCTGCTCGAGTACGTCCCCACGGTGCTGGCCGGGCCGCCCGGCACCACCAAGGCCGACGCCTAACCACACCTGCCCCTTGCTCCGCCGGACCTAGCGATTGGGTGCGGTGGCGCAAGCAGACCAACCTGAGAAGGCATCGGAGCTGCGCGGCGCATGGGAACGTGGCACCTGCTATCGTTCTCGAACACCAGTTCGAGCATCGGGGCCGGACGGCCCCTATGAGCTGCTGCGGCCGTATCCGAACCAGCGCCAGCGGGTCGTGTACCGCCGCAGCGACCCGTCGGCGAGCTGACGCTACTCGTCTGCCGGTGGGGTCAGCTCGCCGTCCTCGATCAGCTCGTCGTCGTCATCTTGGGCGTGGTCGACGATCCGCAGGACCTCGACGAAGCCGAAGGCGGCTCGCAGCCGCCGCAGGGCCGCCTCCTGCTCGGGGTCGACCTCGGCCATGGCCCGAGCCGGCTACCGTCGTGGCGGATCGTCGCGGCGGGCCCCGAGATGCAGGTAGACCCGGCCGCCCTGGAGCGCGAGCTCATCGACCTCGCGCTCGCAGTAGTCCTCACACTCAGCCCCGAACGCCAGCAGTTCTGCGTCCCGAGGGAGTCCCTGGAGAGCGGTCAGCAGGTCTCGCACAGTCCTCCATCGCTCCTATGTCAACCGGAGTTGTTGGTGTTGGGTGTCGGCGGGTCGGCGTGAGCGCTGGAGTCGGCTGGCGAGGCAGGCGATGCAGCTTCGGCCTGGTCCGCGGCCGTGTGGCCCCGCTGGCGAGCGCGCCAAGGCCAGCAGCGGGAAGCCAGGCCAGATAGAGCACAGCGACCAGCGCGCTCGAAGCAGGCCCCGGTGGCTTGCTTGGTCAATGCGTGCTGCTGGTGGATGGCTGGTTAGGCTTGCTGCTTGGCGAGCTGGCGGCGGTAGGCGCGCTTGGCCTTCTCGCGGCTGCCGCAGGTGGTGCTGGTGCACCAGGTTCGGGACCGGTTGCGGGTGGTGTCGTAGTACAGCCACCGGCAGGTGTCCCGGGCGCACGCCTTGACCCGGGCCCAGGAGCCGTCAGCTTGGGCGGTCATGAGGGCGCCGGCCAGGGGGGCGAGGGCTCGCCCGGTCGGGGTGCTGGCGGCGACCTCTAGGTGGGCGTCGGCGGTGGCCCGGACGGTGAACCCGAGCCGGTCGATCGCTTGGCGCAGGGCCGCGACCGCGTCGGGGTCGAGGTCGTAGCCGTTGTTGGCCGCCGCGGCGGCCCGGACTCCTTCCCGGAAGGCGATGATGGCCGCCCAGTCATCGTGGCTGAGCTCCTCCCTGGCCTCGAAGCCCTCGGCCGCCAGCCAGTTCCGGGTCTGCGCGGGACCGCCGAGCTGGTCCTGCGAGATCTGGGGTTCGTTGGTGTTGACAAAGCCGATGAGCCGCTCCAGGGCCTGGCCCGGCCCTGCGCGGGCAGCGTCGCCGGTTGCGGTCATGGACCGGTCGGGGTTGGGTCGGCGATCACCGTGGTGCCCTGTGGCCAGTCTGGGGTCTCGGGATAGATGACGCAGAACCGGTTGCCGGCCGGGTCCTGCAGGACCCAGGCGCCATGGCCCAGGGGGCGTTCCCGGCTGGCCCCGAGGTTGGTGAGCCGGGCCACTTCCGCCTGCGGGTCGTCGGTCTCCAGGTCGAGGTGGACGGTGTTGTGGTCGCGGCTGGGCTCGGGCACGCGTTGGAGCAGCAGCCGTAGGCCACCGGCGGCCTGGCCGAGGGACACATAGCGGTCCTGGGCCGGGTCGCCGGTGAGGAGGGGGGTGTCCAGGGCGGCCGACCAGAAGGCCGCCGCCTGCTCCAGGTCGGTCGCGTCGATGACCACGGTTGCCACCCGGATCCGATGCCGCTGGTGCTTGCGGTTGCCGCGCATGTCTTAGCTCACCTTCGCCAGCCGCTCGTCCAGATGCGCCGGCCTGTAGCCGGAGGGCAGGACGAGCACGTCAGCCACCGAGGCGCCTCGCGCGGTCAGATTCCAGCGCAGGCCCCACGACGGTCGGCTGCGGCGAGAGTCCCACCAATCTGAGAGGAGGCGTAGCGCCTTCACCTGCCCTGACGATGTCAGCAAGGACTGCTCCCACATGTCGAACCTCCTGAGGTCGACCACTTGGATTCTCACTGTCTATCACAGTTAGACGGTGAGAAACAAGAAGTTCCTCTGGCCGGCAGCCACCGCAGCTCGCGATCGGACCGACGACGGCCAGGATCAGCAACGTTGCGGTCGGCCAACGGCGCATCGCTCCGATGTCAAGCGGCTGGTTCGTGAGCCGACAGGCGAGCGCCCGATGGGACGAGGTGGGCCTGGTCGAGATCGGCGTGCAGCAGCTTGAAGACCACCCGGACAGGCGGCGCTTGAGGACCCGCAACGCCTCCCGCTTGGACCTGCCCGCCGCCAAGAGGCGCGTCAGGCAGGCCTGGGCGGGTGGATGGACCCGCAGCTGGGTGACGGCGATGCGATGCAGCGCCGCGTTCAGCTGGCAGTTGCCCACCCGCGCAGACGATGGCGCCGCCAGGCTCCTGAGGAGCACTCCAACGGCGCCATGCCGGCGTGCATGGCCAAGGCCGCCCCGGAGCGGAACCAGCCCACCCCGGCGACCTCGGCGACGATCTTGGCCGCGGTCAACACCCCACATCCCGGCGAGCTGAGCAGGCGCGGGCACACCCGGGCCACCCGACGACCCAGCTCGGCCTGGAGCTGGTTGGCCCGCAGGGTCAACTCCCGGCAGCGGCCCACCAGCTCCCGGACGATGCCGACCTGCACCGAGTCCGGCAGGTCGGCCAGCCAGGCCTCGAGCTCCTCCAGGACCCGCAACGCTCGCCGAGCAGCGGCACCGCTCCTAGGATGACGGCGGCATGAATGCGCTGTCGGCAGCGGGACTGGCCGACCTCGCCGGCGTGACCGAGGCCGAGGTCCAGCGGCTGGTCGATCTTGGCGTCCTGGTGGCCCGGGACGGCGACGGCCCGTTCCTGGAGACCGACGTCCAGAAGGTCCGCCTGGCCACCGCGTGCGAGCAGGCCGGGCTGCCGATGGCGGGAATCGCCGCGGCCATCCGGGCCGGCCGGCTGTCGTTCGGGTTCCTGGAGGCCGCCCCCTACCGGCGCTGGTCGGTCCGCTCGGCGCGGACCTACCGGCAGGTGAGCCAGGAGACCGGCGTGCCGCTGGAGCTACTCGCCAGCTTCCTGGAGGCGATGGGGTTCGCCCGGATGGCACCCGAGGAGCCGATCAGGGAGGACGAGCTGGAGATCGTCCCGCTGCTGCAGCTCGGCCTGTCCACCGGCATCCTGGACCAGCTCTGGTCGACCCGGCTGGGCCGCGGCTACGCCGAGGGGCTGCGCCTGATGGCCAGGGTCGAGAGGGAGGTCTGGCAGGCGCGGTTCATAGCGCCCCTGCTGGCCTCCGGCGCCGACCAGCAGACCGCCAGGGAGCGGGCCGCCCAGCTGGTCGGCGACTTCAACTTCTCCCTCCTGGTCGACCGCGCGCTGCTGGCCGCCTACCGCCGCCAGCAAGAGCTGGCCTGGACCGAGCAACTGGTCGAGGAGATCGAGGCGGCGCTGGAGGAGACCGGCGTGCTGGGCCGGCCCGGGCGGGTGCCGGCGATGTGCTTCCTGGACCTGGTGGGCTACACCCGGCTGACCGAGGAACACGGCGACCAGGTCGCCGCCGAGCTGGCCGAGGCCCTGGCCGTGCTGGTCGCCCGGTCCTCGCGTGAGCACGGTGGCCTGCCCGTGAAGTGGCTGGGCGATGGGGTGATGGTCCACTTCCGCGACCCCGCCGGGGCGGTGCTGGCGGCGCTGCAGATGGTGGAGGAGCTCCCACAGGCCGGCCTGCCGCCGGCGCACGTCGGGGTGGCGGCCGGGCCGGTGGTGGTCCAGGGCGGCGACTACTACGGCCGCACCGTCAACCTGGCCGCTCGGATCGCTGCCTATGCCAGCGCCAGCCGGGTCCTGGTGAGCGAGCCCGTGGCCGAGCGGGCGCCGCCCCGGGGTGTGACCTTCCTCGAGCTGGGGCAGGTGCAGCTTGAGGGCATCGCCCACCCAGTACGGTTGCTGGAAGCCCGCCGGGCGTAACGTCGGACGCCTCCGCTTCGTCTCGGCCGGGCCCCGCCGAACCCAGCAGGCCGGGCAGGGCCAGCCACCACCGGCGATCAGGCGCGAATCTATGAGTCAGGTACTTCCTAGCTCAGTAAGGAACCCGTGGTCGGAAAAGTGACGGTCGT
>DASUPQ010000430.1 GCA_036280995.1 Actinomycetota bacterium
CGATCGATGCAGGCGAGACGCCGGAGGCGGCCGCGCGCCGGTTCGCGGTGGGACGCTCGACCGCGTACCGCTGGGCGCAGGCGGCGCGCGAGGAGGGGAGGCGCGAGGCCAAGCCAATGCGGGGCGGTCCCGCGGCGCGCATCACCGGCGAGGTTGAGGCGGCCATGCTGGGTTTGGCGGCGGGCGGCCCCGATCACCCGAGCCTGGCCGAGATCGCGGCGCGCTTGGCGGGGACGACGGGCGTGCGGGTGCACCCGACCACGGTGCACCGGGCGCTGCGGCGGGCCGGATGGACGTGAAAGAAGCTGAGCCTGCGGGCGGCCGAGCAGGACCGCGAGGACGTGGCCCAGGCACGTGAGGCCTGGTGGAGTGGCCCGGACGGCGTGGGCGGCATCAGCCCCGAGCGCCTCGTCTTCCTCGACGAGTGCGGCGTGCTGACCAACATGGTCCGCCTCCATGGCCGCAGCCCACGCGGCACCCGCGCGCCCGGCTCGGCGCCGTTCGGGCACTGGACGCGGGTCACGGTCCTGGGCGCGCTCGGGGTGGAGGGCGTCGTGGGCGCGATGAGCGTGGAGGCCGCGACCAGCGCCGCCGTGTTCCACGCCTACCTCGACCGGGTGTTGCTGCCCGAGCTGCGCCGAAGCAGGCCGGACGCGGTGCTGGTCATGGACAACCTGCCCGCCCACAAGGCCCCGTGCGTCAGGGCGCTGCTCGACCGATCGGGCTTCGGCTATCGCTACCTGCCGCCCTACTCGCCCGACCTGAGCCCGATCGAGCCGATCTGGGCCAAGGTGAAGGCCGAACTGCGCCGCCTCGCCGCGCGCACCGCGGACGCGCTGCACCAGGCACTCGGCCCGGCCCTCGACGCCGTTACCCCGCAGGACGCGGCCGGGTGCTTCCACCACTGCGGATATGCCCGTCCCAGCTGACCCGCAAAATGCTCTAATACCAACGGCCCCGGCTTCTGACCGTTTGGCCCGTGGCGCCACGCGTGGCCCGAGGGCGTTGATCGGCGGTGTAGCCGATCGGCGGAGGGGCCATGACGGTGGCGGTCACACGGAAGGAGCCGGGCGCGGCCGAGCTGCGGCGGGAGGCGGGCCGGTGCCGGGACGCGCGGGCGGCACGCCGCATGCTGGCGCTCGCCCTCGTGCTGGAGGGCAGCTCGCGCGAGGCCGCGGCGCGGGCGGCCGGCATGGACCGGCAGACCTTGCGCGACTGGGTGCACCGCTACAACGCCCAGGGGCTCGCCGGGCTGCGCGACCGGCGCCGCCCGGGGCCGAGACCGCGGCTCACGCCCGAGCAGGCGGCCGAGCTGGGAGCCGTCGTGGAACGGGGGCCGGACCCGGACCGGGACGGCGTGGTGCGCTGGCGCCGGGTCGACCTCCGGGCCCTGATCGAGGCCCGCTTCGGGGTCCGCCTGCATGAGCGCTCGGTCGGCAAGGTGCTACATCGGCTCGGCTTCGCCCGCCTGTCGGTCAGGCCGAGGCACCCGAAGGCCGACGAGGCGGCGCAGGAGGCGTTCAAAAAAGCTTCGCCGCGCTGGTCGCGGCGGCGCCGCCCGAGCACGCCCGTGGCAAGCCGGTCGAGGTCTGGTTTCAAGATGAGGCCCGCGTCGGCCAGCAAGGCACGCTGACCCGGGTCTGGGCGCGCCGCGGCACCCGGCCGCGAGCGCCCCGGGACCGCCGCTACGCCTGGGCCTACCTGTTCGGCGCGGTCTGCCCGGAGCGCGCCGTCGGCGCCGCCCTGGTCCTGCCGTACGCCGACGCGGCCGCGACCGGCCTGCACCTGGCGGAGATCGGCCGGCACGTCGCGCCCGGGGCGCACGGCGTGGTCGTGCTCGACGGGGCGGGCTGGCACGCGGCCGGCGACCTCATCGTCCCCGAGAACCTCACCCTCCTGCCGCTGCCGCGCTACAGCCCCGAGTTGAACCCGGTCGAGAACGTCTGGGAGTACCTGCGGCAGAACAAGCTCGGCCTGCGCGTCTGGCCGGACTACGAGGCCATCCTCGAGACCTGCTGCGACGCCTGGAACTGGCTGCTGGCGGCACCCGACCGCCTCGCCTCGATCACCCGCCGCGAGTGGGCCAAAGCGGTCAGCAACTAGGGCCGTTGGTATAACCCCCCGGATCGCCCTGCCTGCGGGCCAGGAGTCCTGACCGCTTCGATCTACCGCACGGGCCGCATCATACGCCTTCCGAGAATTCATGAGACGGTGGCCCAGGGATACGAGCAGAGGGAGCGGATGCGCCCCGGCGCGCCGATGAACCGGCGCCAAGCGTCCTGGCAGGCGTCGAGCAGGGCGGTGTGGTCGAGGAAGCGGCGTAGCGCCAGGTAATGCTGGCGCAGGAACTCCCAGACCCGCTCCTGCGGGTTCAGCTCCGGGCTGTAGGCCGGCAGCCGCAGCGGCGTGACCTGGCCGGGCCAGCGCAGGTCCTTGGCCGTGTGCCAGCCGGCGCCGTCGAGCACCAGGACGGCATGCGCCCCCGGCGCGACGTGGCCGCTCAGCTCGTCCAGGAACAGGGTCATCGCCGCCGTGTCGCAGCGCGGCAGGATCAGGGCGCAGCCCAGGTCGCGGTCCGGGCACACGGCGCCGAAGAGGTAGACCGATCGGTAGCCGTCCGACCGCGGCGCGCTCGGGCGCGAGCCGGTCTCGGCCCACACCCGGGTCAGCGTGCCCTTCTGGCCGACACGCATCTCGTCTTGGAACCAGACCTCGATTGGGGTGCCGGGCGCCAAGCCGGCCACGATCTCCCTCACGCGGGCCGGGAAGTTTGCTGAAAGGCGGTCTGCGCCGCCGGGTCGGCGTCGCCGTGGCGGGGGCGCGGCACCAGGGCCGACAGGTGCAACTCGTCCAGCAGCCGGTAGGCGCTCGACAGCGCCAGCTGGACCCCGAACCGGCGCTCGACCATGGCCCGCACGTCGCCCCCGCGCCAAGCCACCACGCCATCCCGCTCGATATCGGGGCCGGCCAGCATCCACGCCTTGACCTCGGCCCGCTGCTCGGCATCGAGCTTG
>DASUPQ010000431.1 GCA_036280995.1 Actinomycetota bacterium
CGGGCAGGCTGGGGCGCGGCCGGCCCTCACCCGCCGGCGCCGGGTCCCCGTCGGGCGCGACGCCACCCGACCCGCCGGCGGCGGGGTCCCCGTCGGGCGCGACGCCACCCGACCCGCCGGCGGCGGGGCCCCCCTCGGGAGGGTAGCCGGCCGGGGTGACGGATGAGCCGGTCCGTCCACAGGCCTGGCGCCAGGCGGAGAGGCGTTCGGCGGCCTCCTTGAGCTCGGCGGGGTCCCACTCCCATTCGGAGCGCCAGTGGTGGGCGAGCAGGGCGAGGCGGACGGCGGCGGGCTCGTGGTCGCGGAACAGCTCGCGCGGGAAGATGAGGTTTCCCAGCGACTTGGACATCTTCTCGCCCTGGTAGCCGACCATGCCGGTGTGCAGCCAGCGGCGCGCGAACGGGGCGCCGTTGGCCGACTCGGACTGCGCGCGCTCCGACTCGTGGTGGGGGTAGAGGAGGTCGGACCCGCCGCCGTGCAGGTCGATGGTGACCCCGAGGTAGCGCCGGCTCATGGCCGAGCACTCCAGGTGCCAGCCGGGCCGGCCCCGGCCCCAGGGGCTGTCCCACCACGGCTCCCCCGGCTGGCTGCGCTGCCAGACCACGAAGTCCAGCGGGTGGCGCTTGCGCGGGTCGCCGGGGTCGCCGCCCCGCTCGGCCAGCAGGTCGAGCTGCTCGTCCTGGCCGAGCCCCGACAGCTCCCCGAACCCGGGGTAGCTGGTCACGTCGAAGAACACCGTGCCGTCGACCAGGTACGCGTTGCCGCCGTCGACCAGCTGGCCGGCCAGCTCGACCATGGCCGGGATCTCCTCGGTGGCCCAGGGGAAGTAGGTCGGCCGGGTCACGTTGAGGACGTCCATGTCGTCCAGGTAGGCGGCCGTCTCGCGCCGCCCGAGGGCGAGGTAGTCCTCGCCGTCCCTGGCCGCCCGGCGCAGCACGTCGTCGTCGACGTCGGTGACGTTCTGGCAGTAGACGACCTCGTGGCCGCGGGCGCGCAGGAACCGGGCCAGGGTGTCGAAGGCCACGTAGGTGAAGGCGTGGCCGACGTGGGCGGCGTCATACGGGGTGATGCCGCAGACGTACAGGGTGACCCGCCGGCCGAGCGCCAGCGGGGCGGAGCCGCCCGGCGGCCCGTGCAGCACCAGAGGAGGGCCGGCGTGCTGGTTCATGGCCAGGATGGTACCGGTGTAGCTTCTGCGGGTGCCCGGCTCCCCTGCCCCGCTGGCGATCGTCGGCGTCGCCGTGGTCGACGGCGGCGGGGGCCCGGCGGTGCCCGGCCGGACGGTGGTCGCCGCCGGCGGGGTCGTCCTGGAGGTCGGCCCGGCCGGCCGGGTCGTCCCGCCGGCCGGGGCCGTGGTGGTCGACGGCGCGGGCGGCACCCTGCTCCCGGGGTTCATCGACGCCCATGTCCATCTCGGCTTCTACCCACCGGCCCGGGTCCTGGCCGGCGGGGTCACGGCCGTGCGCGACCTGGGCTGGCCCCCGGACCGGCTGGCCGCCCTGCGCCAGGGGGCGGCGGCCCCGGCGGCGTCGCCGCGGCTGCTGGCCGCCGGGCAGATCGTCACCGTGGCCGGCGGCTACCCGACCCGGGCCCCCTGGGCCCCGCCCGGCACCGCCCGCCCGGTGGGCGGCGCCACCGGGGCGGCGGCGGCCGTGGCCGAGCTGGCCGGGGCCGGGGCGGCCGTGATCAAGGTCGCCCTCGACGACCGGGTCGGCCCGACCCTGCCCGCGGCCGTCCTGGCCGCGCTCGTCAAGGCGGCGGGTGAGCGCGGCCTCGGCGTGACCGCCCACGTCGGCTCCGCCGCCGAGGCCGCCAAGGCCCTGGCCGCCGGGGTCGGCGAGCTGGCCCACTGGCCGTTCGACCCCGCCGGGCTGCCCGACGCCCTGGTCGACGCCCTGGCCGAGTCGGTGGTGGCCGTGCCGACCCTGCACATCGACCCCATCCCGGCCCGCCGGGCCGGCGTGCGCCGGTTCGTGGCCCGCGGCGGGCGGGTCGTCTACGGGACCGATCTGGGCAACCAGGGACCACCTCCGGCGATCGACGTGGAGGAGCTGGCGCTGCTGGTCGAGGCCGGCCT
>DASUPQ010000432.1 GCA_036280995.1 Actinomycetota bacterium
CGGGCGTGCGGCACGGATCGACGCCGCCACCCGGGTGGTGTAACGGCCAGGGTGGTTTCGTGCACTGGACAAGCAGTAACCGTTGCCCGGCTGCCCGGCACGCCATGCGGCCGGACGGCGAGACTTCGAGACCTGGAGGAACCCCGTGACCACCGCACCCGCCGTGTACGACGATCTTCGGGCGCTGTTCATCAACTGCACGCTGAAGCGATCCCCCGAGCGCAGCCACACCCAGGGGCTGGTGGACCGGAGCGCGAACATCATGACCCGCAACGGTGTCGCGGTGGAGGTGATCCGCGCGGTGGACCACGACATCGCGACCGGCGTATGGCCGGACATGACCGAGCACGGGTGGGACAGCGACGCGTGGCCGGGCATCTACCAGCAGGTGATGGCCGCGGACATCCTGGTGATCGCCGGGCCGATCTGGCTTGGCGACAACGGCTCGGTGACCAAGCAGGTGATCGAGCGGCTCTACGCCTGCTCCAGCCTGCTCAACGACGCCGGCCAGTACGCGTTCTACGGGCGGGTGGGCGGCGCGCTGATCACCGGCAACGAGGACGGCGTGAAGCACTGCGCGATGAACATCCTGTACAGCCTGCAGCATCTCGGCTACACCATCCCGCCGCAGGCCGACGCGGGCTGGATCGGTGAGGCGGGGCCCGGCCCGTCGTACCTGGACGAGGGATCAGGCGGGCCGGAGAACGACTTCACCAATCGCAACACGACGTTCATGACGTGGAACCTGATCCACCTGGCCCGGATGCTCAGGGACGCCGGCGGGATCCCCGCGCACGGCAACCAGCGCTCGGAGTGGGACGCCGGGTGCCGGTTCGACTTCGAGAACCCCGAACACCGGTAACCGGGACCGGGCTTCTCAGCTGCCGGGCATCTCAGCCGGTGGTGACGGCTGACCGGACGGGCGGCCTGGCCGGTGTCGCGGATGCCGGGCCGAGCAGCCCGAGCGCGACCACCGGGAACACCAGCACCGAGACCAGACCGGCCAGCACCAGGGCCGCCCCGGTGACCGGAGCGACCACGCCCAGCTCGATGCCGATCTGCGCGGCGGTGACCAGGAACGGCAGCGAGGTGGCCTGCAGCAGGGCGGCCGCCAGGGTGGGCCGCGGGCCGTGGGAGCGCAGGGTGAGCAGGGCCGGGACGCCGCGGACCAGCAGCAGGGTGAGCAGCAGCAGCGGGACCCGCAGCAGCGCCGCGGGGTCGTGCACCAGGCCGGTCAGGTCCAGCCGGATCCCGCTGGTCACGAAGAACACCGGGATCAGGAACCCGAACCCGATCGCCTCCAGCTTGGTGCGAAAGTGCGGGTGGGAGGCGGAGTCTCGGTCCAGCAGCCCGACCAGCGCACCGGCCAGGAACGCGCCCAGGATGCTCTCCAGCCCGAAGTGTTCGGCGAGCACGGTGAAGGCCACCAGCAGCACCACGGCGAACCGGACCCGGATCTCGGCGGTGGTGTCCTGCAACCGGACCAGCACCTCGCCGAGCCGCCGCCAGTGGCCGGCGGCCATACCCGCGACCGCGGTGGCGAGCACCAGGGCGGCGAAGGCGGCGAGCAGCACCAGCCGGGACCCGGTGCTACCGGCGGCGGAGGAGAACAGCAGCGACAGCAGCACGATCGCGGCGAAGTCGGCGACGGTGGCCGCGGCGATCACGCTCTGTCCGACACCGCTGGTCGCCTGGCCGGCGTCCTTGAGCACCGGGACGACCAGGCCCAGCGAGGTCGCGGACACCGCGATCGCCAGCAGCAGCGGCTGCTGCACCCAGCCGGCGGCGGCGAAGGCCGCACCGGCACCCGCCCCCAGCGCCAGCGTCACCAGGTATCCCAGCACCGCTGCGGTGAGGACCCGCCCGCGCAACCGGTGCAGGTCGATCTCCAGGCCGGCCAGGAAGAGCAGGAACGCCAGCCCGAGCAGCGCCAGGATCTGCAGCGGCAGGTCGACCCGCACCCACCCCAGCACCGACGGCCCGACCAGGATGCCGGCCAGGATCTCCAGCACGACGGCCGGGACCCGCAGCCGCGGCACGAACCCGACCACCAGCGGGGCGAGTACGGCGAGCACGCAGACGATGAGCAGGCTCTCGAAGGAGACATCAGGCATACCGGTTCAGTCTTGGCGCACGCCCAGACGTTTCACCCCACAGTGCGTGACCGCTGCCTGGTCATCCGGCCAGGCCGAGGTGCTCGATCAGCCAGTCCGCCTGCCGCGCCCGCTCGAGGCGGTAGCCCTGGGGGCCGTGGGCCTGTTCGCTGATCCGGGCCGCGACGAACCCGAGCAGCGCCGGGCCCTCGGCGATCGATGGCTCGACCACGGCGTCCCAGCCGGTCAAGGGCGGGGACGTGGTGGCCGCCAGTTGGTGGGCACGGTCGGCGCAGTCACGGGTGAACGCGTCGCGGAGACCGCCGTCCCATGCGGTGAGCCGCCGCAGCAGCCGGCCACGTGAGGCGACCAGCTTGGCCGGCGCGGCGACGATGTCGCCGTCGAGCTCGATCTCGTACAAGACCTCGCCGAGCCAGAACGGCAGGTCCGCCGGGCGGCAGGCGTGTACCCCGCTCCGGCACGGCTCGGCCGTGGCCTCGACCCACGCGCCGGGCGAGTCGCGGCGGGCCGAGTCGTGTCCGGGCAGCGGCCACCGGAAGCCGGTGAAGCAGCTGGTGGCGTCGGCGCGGAGGAACTTGTAACCGATCACGGTCGCTTCCAGTCCCGGAACGCCGACAGCAACCGGTCCCGCAGCTGGTCGGGAACATCCCCGGTGTCGAGTCGCCCGACCGTCGAGACGGTCAGCCGCATCTGCTCCAGGTAGGTCCGGCACCCCTCGCAGAACAGGATGTGCTGCTCGAACAGCGACACCTCCGCTGCCGGCAGCCCACCCTCGAGGTAGTCGGTGACCAGCTCGACCACCTCCTGGCAGGTGATGTGCTCCGCGTGCTCAGCCATCGAAGTGCCTCTCCAGCGCGCCGCGGACGCGTGACCGGGCACGGTGCAGCAGCACCCGCTGGTTGCCGTCGGTCAGATCTAGGGCGGCGCACACCTCGGCGGCGGTCCAGCCCTCCACGTCGCGCAGCCGGATCACCGCCTGCTGTGCCCCCGGCAGCCGCCCGATCTCACGCAGTACGGCCCGGGTGGTCTCCAGCTGCACGAGGCTGTCCTCGGGCAGCGAGCGCCAGTCGCGGGGGTAGCTGTTCCAGTGACCGGGGAAGGCGCCGCCGGGCGGGCGGAACCGGTCCGGGGCGACCGCCGCCTCGTCGGCGCCGGTCGCCAGGGAGGAGAACGGCACGCTCCGCGCCTCCCTGGCGCCGCGGGTGCGGGCGATGTTGACCACGATTCGGATTATCCATGTCTTCAACGAGGAACGCGCCTCGAAGCGGGCCAGCCCCTTGAGGACACCGAGCCAGGCGTCCTGGACGACGTCCTCGGCCGCCGCGTCGGTCTTCACATACATCCGCGCCGCGGCGAGCATCGCGGAGCTGTGCCTGGCCACCAGCGCCTCGAACGCGTCCTCGTCGCCGGCTCGCAGCCGGTCCAGCAGCAGCGCCTCGTCGTCCGGCGCCAGCATGACGTGGTCGCTGTCCGGGGTCGGCACGCGGCCGAGACTACCGGGCCGACTACTACTACTGGGCCGACGGACCGTGCTCGCCGCGAACGCGGTCACAGCACGGCGATGCCGGCCGGGCTGCCGCCGGCCCCGAAGTCGACCGGCGCATGGTCGCCGTCCACGGTGCGGGGGAGCCCGTCGTACTCACCCAGCCTGGTCAGGGCGCCGTCCGGGCCGATCCGCCAGGCCCCGACCTTGCCGGCCCCGGGCTCGACCAGGTACAGGAACCGACCGTCGGGGCTGATGCCCAGGTCGAGCGGGGTGGAGCCCTGGGTGTTGCCCGGGTGGTCGGTGCTGGCCGCGACCGGGTCCAGCAGGGACAGCGTGCCGTCGGCTGCGATGCGGAAGCTGGAGATGGTGCCCGAGGTGTAGTTGGACCCGAACGCGTACCGGCCGTTGTTCACCACCCAGCAGGTGTCGACCTGGTGGTCGCCGGCGAACCCGGTCAGCGGGGTCAGCGTGCCGTTGTCGTTGATCCGGTAGCTGCCGACCGCACCGGTCAGCTCCTCCCGGCCGCCGACGGTCTCCAGCCCGCCGCCGACGAACTGGGCGATCACCAGGTTCCCGGCGTCATCGAAGGAGAAGCCGAACGGGCCGCGGTTGTCGAAGTCGGTGCGGGTGTACCCGGCCGACGGGACCCGGCCGCGCATGCCGAAGACCAGCACCCGACCGGGGCCGGTCGGGGTGAAGCCGGGCACGAACCCGGCGGCCGGCCCGTCCTTGATCGACACCACCAGCTGTGATCCGTCAGGGGTGAACGCCACCTGCGCCGGGTCGGACAGCGGGTCGGGCGCGAACCGTGGCTGGTTGGCGTCCAGCTCGCGGGTCGACCCGGGGATCGGCCTCAGGCGGCCTGTCCCGCTGAGCCGGAACCCGGTGATGCTCGCGTCGTCGCCGGCGTTCAGCACGTACACCATGTTGCCGTCGATGGTGACGCTGTTGGGGAAGCGGTGGCCCGGCGAGGAGTCGCCGGTGGGCTCGACATCGGTGAGCCGCAGCGAGTCCCGGCGGACCCGGAACACCGACACCGTGTCGCTGCCGGCGTTGGTGACCAGCAGCCACTTGTGGTCGCCGCTGAGCGTCACCGAGCCGCCCGAGCCGAGCCCGTCGCCGGCGAAGCGCTGGCTCGGTCCGGACCCTTGGCCGCCGGTGTCGTAGCGGCCCGTCAGGGTCAGCGTGCCGTCGGCCGCCCGCCGGTAGTAGGCGACCTGGTTGGCCGGTTCGGTCGGGTCGGTGGTGTTGTTGTGGTTGGTGGCGACGAACACCGCACCGGCGGCGCCTCTGCTCGGCGGCGGCTCGGCCGCCGCGGGACTGGGATGGGTCAGCGTAGCTGCGAGTGCGCCGGCGGCCAGCGCGGCCAGGACGGGGATGAACGTGGGCATGGCGATGTCTCCTTCCGGCCCGCTGGATCGCGGGCCCGCGGGGTGGGGTGAGGGTGGGGCTATGGCTCAGTAGTGCAGGATCAGCGGGCAGTTGGAGATCAGTCCGCTCGGCCCGAGCGGTCCGCCGCCGGGCGCGGTGAGCCAGCCGCGCTGGGCCATGGCCTGCACCTCGAGCTCGCCGTCCAGGCGGGCCCG
>DASUPQ010000433.1 GCA_036280995.1 Actinomycetota bacterium
CGACCTGGACGAGCTGGTGGAGCCGTCGGGGGCGCTGGCCGCCGAGCTGGCCGCCGCCGCCCTGGCCGTGCTGGGCGGGCCGGTGGAGAGCTACGGCAAGGCCGCCCTGGTCGGCCTGGACGGCGAGCAGGAGCACGCCAACGCCTGTATCACCGGGGTGTTCGGGGACGCCCTGCGGCAGGCGGTCGGCGGCGGCAAGGCGTGGCTGCCGTCGGTGACCAAGCGCGTCCCGGCCGGAGCGGCGGTGGACATCCCGGTCTGCTACCGGGACGCCATCTGGGTGCGCTCCCACTACGACGCCGTGACCGTGGCCGTGCCGGACGGGCCCCTGGCGGGTGAGCTGGTGGTCGGCCTCGCCTTCACCAACCGGGGCCGGCTCAACGCCCGCCTGGGCGGCCTGGCCAAGGAGGAGGTCGTCGGCCAGGACGGCCTGCGGTGACCTGGGACGGCACCTTCGACCCGGGCGCCTTCGGGCCGTCCGGCGGCTCGCTGGAGCTGCGCAACCTGCGCGGGGTGGTGACCGGCCGGCTCGGGGAGGCGCCGGTGGCGGCCGCGACGCTGCGGGCCGAGGCTGGCCGGGTGGTGTCGGTCGGGGCCGACCCGGCCGAGGCCGACGTGGTCGTCGACGCCGCCGGGGCGGTGGCCGCCCCCGGCCTGGTCGACACCCACTGCCACGTCGTGTTCGGCGACTACACCCCGCGCCAGCACGCCGTCGGGTTCCTGGAGAGCTACCTGCACGGCGGGGTCACCCAGGTGATGTCGGCCTCCGAGGTCCACCTGCCCGGCCGGCCCCGCGACCGGGCCGGGGTCAAGGCCCTGGCCGTGGCCGCCCAGCGGTCCTGGAGCGGGTTCCGGCCCGGCGGGGTCAAGGTCCGGGGCGGGTCGCTGATCTGCGAGCCGGTGCTGCGCGAGCCCGACTTCGCCGAGCTCGCCGCCGAGGGCGTGCGCTACATGAAGGTCGGCTTCGGGGCCTTCGGCGACCCGTTCGAGGCCGTGCCGCTGGTCGGCTGGGCCCGGGCGGCCGGGTTCGTGGTCATGTCCCACTCCGGGGGCGCCTCCATCCCCGGGTCGAGCCCGATCACCGTCGACCACCTGCTGGCCATGGACCCGACCATCGCCGGGCACGCCAACGGCGGCACGACCAGCCTGCCCGACGCCGACCTTGAGCGGCTGGTCGACGGCTCCGGCATGGCCCTGCAGGTCGTCCAGGCGGGCAACCTCCGCTCCGGCCTCCTCCTGCTCGGCCTGGCCCGGGACCGGGGTCGGCTGGACCGGGTGATCCTCGGCACCGACACCCCCAGCGGCACCGGGGTCATGCCCCTGGGGCTGCTCAAGAGCGTCGCCGAGCTGGCCTCCCTCGGCGGGCTCGACCCGGCCGACGCGCTCGCCCTGGCCACCGGCAACGCCGGGCGCGTGCTCGGGGTCTCCGAGGGTGTGCTCGAGCCGGGCCGCCCGGCCGACCTGGTGCTGCTCCAGGAGCCTCTGGGCGGGACCAGGGCCGACCCGCTGGCCGCCCTGGCCGTCGGCGACCTGCCCGGCATCGCCGGGGTGGTGGTCGACGGGGCCGTGCGGGTCCTGCGCAGCCGCAACACCCCGGCCCCGGCCCGCGAGGCAACCGTCACCGGAAGGAGCGCCCCCCGATGGCCGAGGTGATCCCGGACACGCCCGTCCCGGCCGGCTTCCATCTCCGGACCGAGCAGCTGATCCCGGCCGGCCAGGCGGGCACGGTCCGCCTGGCCCGGGGCGAGCTCCTCCAGCTGGTCGACGTTGAGGGCCAGCAGGTGGCCGACCTGATGGCCTGGCGGCTGGCCGCCCCGGCCGAGGCCTTCTCCCCCGCCCACACCGTCTCCTGCCTGGCCCGGCTGGTCCCGCGCGAGGGCGACCAGCTGTTCAGCACCCGCCGCCGGCCCCTGCTGCGCCTGCGCCGTGACACCGTCGGCCGCCACGACCTGGTCGTCCCCTGCTGTGACCCCGAGCGCTACCGGCTCGACTTCGGCGTCGACGACCATCCCTCGTGCCTGGCCAGCATCCAGGCCGCCCTGGCCCGCTCCGGCGAGCACTGGACGGCCCGCGGCGAGCTGGCCTGGAACGTCTTCATGCACAACACCATCACCGACGACGGCCGCCTGGTCACCGAGGAACCCGGCCACGGCCCCGGCGCCCACCTGGAGCTGGAGGCCCTCGACCACCTGGGCGTGGTCGCCAGCTCCTGCCCCCAGGACCTCACTCCCTGTAACGCCTGGAAGATCACCCCGGTCGCCTTCCGCGTCTTCACCCCGGCATAGCCATGCCCTCCGCCGACCCGGCCGCCGACGTCGCCCTGGTCGCCCGGGTCCTGTCCCGCCTCGGCCTGGTCCACGCCTTCGGCCACGTCAGCGCCAGGGCGTCCGCGGGTCCGGTGGGGGGTTCCGCCGGGCCGGCGGGGGCTGTGGACAGCCGCGAGCACCTCGTTTCCGGGTCGGCCACGCTCCCCCTCCGGGGGGCCTCGCAGCCGGAGGCCGGGGTGCCGCCTGCCCCGACCCGCCAGGCCGGGTCTCCGCCGGTCGCCAGCCGGACGGTGTTGCTCACGCCGACCTTTCCGCCGTTGGGGGAGGTGGCGGCGGGCGACGTGCTCGAGCTCGACCAGGCCGGGCGGGTGCTGAAGGGGACGGCCGGGGTCGTGCCGCTGGAGGCGCCGCTGCACCTGGGCGTCTACGCCGCCCGGTCCGACGTGGGCGCGGTCTGCCGGCTGCACGGGCCGGCGGTGGCCGCGTTCGCCGCCACCGGGGCGGGGCCGCCGCTGCTGCACGGGTTCGGGGGGATGGTGGAGCCGGTCGCCTTCTGGGACGACCCCGACCTGGTGACCGGGGAGCCGGGCGCGGCCGGGGTCGCGGCCGTTCTCGGGACCGCCCCGGCCATGCTGCTGGCCGGCAACGGCGGCCTGACCGTCGGGGCCGACCTCGACCAGGCCCTGGCCCGCGCCTGGTGCCTGGAGGACCGCTGCCGGGTCGCCCTGGCCGTCGGCGGCCGGGGCCGCCCGCTCGCCCCCGAGGCGCTGGCCCGCCGCCGCCACTGGTACGAGGCGGAGACGGCCCGCCTGGCCCGCTGGCTGCGCCACACCGCCGGCCCCTGACGGGCCCGGGTCAGCCGAACCTGCCGGCGGCCAGGGCCTCCTTGAGGCCGGGGGTCGACCATTCGTCGACGACCAGGATCTTGGACGCCTTCAGGTACCAGATCCGCTGGGTGTAGCCGGTCTCGGGTTCGCCGGTGGTGGCGTCGACGCAGCCGATGCGCCACTCGCGGTAGACGGCGTCCTTGCCGCCGACCTTGGCCACGCCCTTCTTGGACGGCTTGGCCGGCGGCTCCTCGGCCAGTCCGTCGCGGTCCTGGGGGCAGCCCTCGACCCCGGCCCCTGGGTGCCAGACCTTGTCCGGGTCGTAGGGGGCGAGCTGGCTGGCGATGGCGATCTGGCTGGGGCCGAGGAGCAGGAACCCGGGACAGTCGACCCCGCCGGCGCTGCGCCGGCAGGCCCGGCCGGTCGCGACCTCCACGTGGTCGCCGCCGCCGCCGGCCCGCCAGCCCTCGGCGAGCCGGATGGTGAGGTGCCGGAAGGTCAGCGGCGCCCCGGCCGGGCCGGACTGCCCGGTGGTCAGCGGGACCCGGCCCGTGGTGGTCGGGATCGCCCGGGTCGTGGGCGCGGCCGTGGTCCCGGGCCGGGTCGTCGAGGTGACCACGGTGGTGGTCGGGACCGGCCGGGTCGTCGAGGAGTCGACCAGGGCGGTCCCCGACCCGCCGCAGCCGGCCAGGAACCCCGCAACCAGCAGCGCGACCGCCGCCCTGGAGCGCCGACCCGGCATCACACCTCGCGACCTTTACACCGGCTTTCCGCCGGGACCAGTATCGTCGCCGCCATGATGCAGCTCGACGCGCCCGGGCGCGACGTCCCGGCGGACCCGGCGACGCTGCGCCTGCCCCCGGCGGCCCTGCTGGTGGTGGCGGGCGTGCCCGGCGCCGGCAAGACGACCCTGCTGTCGCGCATCCAGGCCCCAGGGTCCCTGATCCTCGACCCGGAGCCGATCCGGGCCAGGTACCAGCGCCGGCTCGGGCGGGTCCCCTACCGGCTGTGGCGGCCGCTGGTCCACGCCGAGCACGCCCTGCGGGTCCTGGCCGCTCTGCCCGGCCCGTTCGGCCTGATCGTCCACGACACCGGCACCCGGGGCTGGCGCCGGCGGGGCCTGGTCGGCCTGGCCCGGCGCTGCGGCCGCAGCGGCCACCTGCTCCTGCTCGACGTCTCCGCCGAGGCCGCCCTGGAGGGCCAGCGCCGCCGCCGCCGGGCCCTGCACGGCGCGGCCTTCGCCGCCCACTGGCGCAACTGGCGGCGGCTCCGGGCCGAGCTGTTCGTCCCCGTCGACCCGTCCGGCCCCCAGCTCCCGGGCGACCCGGGCGCCGAGGCGTCCGGGCTCCGGACCGAGGGGTGGGCCTCGGTCCGGCTGCTGGACCGCCCCTCCGCCAACCGGCTGGGCCGGATCGACATCCCGCCGCGCTGACCGACCCCGCCGGGTGTCGCAGGCACGGCCGATCGGGGAGACTTCCCGCCATGACCGAGGTCTGGGCGGCCGGTGACGCCTACGAGTCGTACGTCGGCCGCTGGAGCCGGGCCGTGGCCGCCGAGTTCGTCGGCTGGCTGGGGCTGGCGGAAGGCGGCGCCTGGCTGGACGTCGGCTGCGGCACCGGCGCCCTGAGCCAGGCCGTGCTGTCGGCGGCCGACCCGGCCCTGGTCGTCGGCGTCGACCCGTCGCCGGGCTTCCTCGCCCAGGCGCGAACGCGGCTGGGAGCACATGCCCGGCTCGCGGCCGCCGACGCCCGGTGGCTGCCGGCCGGCGACGGCCGCCTCGACGCCGTGGTGAGCGGGCTGGTGCTGAACTTCGTGCCCGACCCCGGGCTGGCGGTGCGGGAGATGGCCCGGGTGGCCCGGGCCGGGGGGCGGGTGGCCGCCTACGTCTGGGACTACGCCGGCCGGATGGAGCTGATGCGCCACTTCTGGGACGCCGCGGCCGCCCTCGACCCGGCCGCGGCCGAGCTCGACGAGGGCCGGCGCTTCGGGCTGTGCCGGCCGGAGCCGCTCGCCCGCCTGTTCCGGGACGCCGGGCTGGACGGCGTGGAGGTGCGCCCGATCGAGGTGCCGACCAGGTTCCGGGACTTCGGCGACTACTGGACCCCGTTCCTGGGCGGCCAGGGCCCGGCCCCCGGCTACGCCGTGTCGCTGGACGAGCCGGACCGTGCCGCCCTGCGGGAGGAGCTGCGCCGGCGGCTGCCGGTCGCCGCCGACGGCTCGATCCCCCTGGTCGCCCGGGCCTGGGCGGTCGCCGGCACCGCCGGCCCCAGTCCCGACCCGGCGACCCGGCTGTCTTGACAGCGTGTCTCGATAGCTTTATAAGCCTTTTCTAAGACGTACGGTTTGTGTTGAGTCGTCCCGTTCTGGTCCGCCTGGGCCTCCGGTCTCCGACCGGGACGGCACGTGTCCCCCGACCCGTGTCCCTCCTCCGTCCCGACGGCACCCAGGAGGTGCGGCAATGTCGCCATCCCTTCCCCCTCGTCGCCGCGGGCGTGCCCGGCCGCTCGTGCTCGGCCTGCTCCTGGCGCTGGCCGCGCTCCTGGCCGCCCCGGCCGCCGGGGCCGCCCCGAAGGCCGCCGACCCGGACGCGGCCGCCACGGCCGACCGGCTGACCCGGGCCCTCGGTGCCCAGGCGGCCGGCGCCTACCTGGACGCCTCGGGCCGGTTGACCGTCAACGTCCTCGGGCCCGAGGCGGCCGCCCAGGTGCGGGCCGCCGGCGCCACCCCGCGGTTGGTGGCCCGCAGTTCGGCCCGCCTGGCCCGGGTCCAGGCGGCCCTTGACGCCGCCGGCAACGCCCCCGCGGGGGCCAGCTGGGGGGTCGACCTGGCCTCCAACGCCGTGCTGGTGAGCGTGCCCGCCGGCCGGGGCGCGGCCTTCGTGGCCAAGGCGCGGTCGTTCGGGGCCGCGGTCCGGGTCGAGCGCACCCCGGCCGTGCAGACCCAGGCCTTCTACGGCGGCCAGGCCATCTACCGGGGCGGGTCGCGCTGCTCGGCCGGGTTCAACACCCGCAGCGGCAGCGGCCGCAACTACGTGCTCACGGCCGGGCACTGCACCGACCTGGGCGGCACCTGGACCACCTCCAGCGGCCAGACGATCGGCCCGGTGGCCGCGTCCAGCTTCCCCGGCAACGACTACGGGGCCATCCGCATCAGCAGCCCGGCCGCCCTCGACCCGCGCGGCGGGGTGCTCGACAACGGCGCCTTCCGCGACATCACCGGGGCCAGCCGGGTCCCGGTCGGCTCCTCGGCCTGCAAGACCGGGTCGACCACGGGCACGACCTGCGGCACCGTCCAGGCCTACAACGTCACCGTGAACTACGCCGAGGGCACCGTGTTCGGCCTCACCCGGACCAACATCTGCACCCAGCCGGGCGACAGCGGCGGCGCCATGTACGCGGGCAGCCGGGCCCAGGGCATCACCTCGGGCGGCACCATCGGGGGCTGCAGCCAGGCCGGGTTCCGCAGCTTCTTCCAGCCGGCCGACGAGGCCCTGAGCGTGTACGGCCTGACGCTGCTCTAGACAGGGACCCACTCGACCGAGGTGGTCAGCTCCTCCAGCACCTCGGGCAGCGGCTCGACCCCGATCCCGGGGCCGGCCGGGACCTCGAGGTGGCCGTCGTCGAGCACGAACGGGGCGGTCAGGTCCTGGCGGTAGTAGCGGTCGGAGGCGGAGGTGTCACCGGGGAGGGTGAACCCGGGCAGGGCGGCCAGGGCCACGTTGGCCGCCCTGCCGATGCCGGTCTCCAGCATCCCGCCGCACCACAGGGGCACGGCCAGGTCGCGGCAGGCGTCGTGGAGGCGCCGGGCCTCCAGGTAGCCGCCGACCCGGCCGGCCTTGACGTTGACGATCCGGCAGGCGCCGAGGCGGACGGCCTCGACCGCCGCCCGGGCCGAGGTGATCGACTCGTCCAGGCAGACCGGGGTGGCCAGGCGCCGGGCCAGCTCGGCGTGGCCGGCCAGGTCGTCCTCGTCCAGGGGCTGCTCGATCAGCAGCAGCCCGAACCGGTCCAGCCCGGCCAGGTGATCGGCGTCGGCCAGGGTGTAGGCGGCGTTGGCGTCCACCTGGAGCGCGAGGTCGTCGCCGAAGCGCTCGCGCACCGCGGCCACCGGGTCGAGGTCCCAGCCGGGTTCGATCTTGAGCTTGATCCTGAGATACCCCTGGCCGAGGTAGCCGGCCACGCCGTCCAGCAGCTGCGGCACCGAGTCCATGATCCCGACCGACACCCCGGCCGGGACGCGGTCGCGGGTCGCGCCCAGGTGGCCGGCGAGCCGCTCCCCGCGGGAGCGCAGCCAGGCGTCGAGCACGGCCAGCTCCAGGGCCGCCTTGGCCATGCGGTGGCCCTTGACGAAGGCCGTGGCCCGGCCGGGCGCCCCGGGGTCGAGGTCCCCGGCGGCGGCCACGGCCGGGACCAGGAACCGGCGCAGCACGTCGGCGGCCCCGTCGGCGTACTCCGAGGAGTAGCGGGGCTCGGCCGCGGCCACGCACTCGCCCCAGCCCTCGGCGTCGGCGGTGACGGCCCGGACCAGCAGCACGTCCCGGTCCTGCTCGACCCCGAACGAGGTCCGGAACGGCGACACCAGCGGCAGGGCCACCCGCCGCAGCTCGACCCCGGTCAGCTTCACGGCTCCTCGGCCAGGTAGCGGTCGGGGTGGCGCAGGAACCCGGTGACGGCGGCGCCGGCGGCCATCCGCCCCCCGAGGGCGTCGCGGACCGCCGCCCGCCAGGCGCGGCGCCCCTCGGGCCCGAGGGCCTCCACGTCGGGCGGCAGCGCCACCGTCACCGCCGCCGCCGCGGTCTTGCGCGGCTCCGGCTCCAGGTCGGGGCCGACGGCCAGGGCCGGCTCGGCCCCGCCGAGGTCGCCGCCGCCCACCGGGGCCGGCCGCCGGGGACGGCCGGCGCAGGCGGCGGCCACCGCCGGGTCGTCCAGCCGCCAGGCCAGCAGCAGCCGGTCGCTGGCCATGCCGGCGTTGATGGCGTCGGGCATCTCCCCGTAGAAGTCCTCCAGGTAGGCGGTGGGCAGCGCCCCCAGCTTGGCCAGGTTGAACCAGGCGTTGCGGGCCACCAGCGGGTCGAAGGTCCACACGACCAGCGGCACCCCGCGGGCCAGGGCCCAGGCCCGCTGGTGCAGCTTGAGCGCGAACCCGATCCCGCGGTGCTGGCCTCCGGGCGCGACCCCGGTGATGTGCGAGTGGAGGGCGGGGTCGGGGGGCGCGGTGAAGAACCCGGCGCTGGCCCCGACCATCCGGGTCCCGGCGAACGCCCCGACCACGTAGCTGCCGGCGTGCTCCAGCGCCCGCAGCAGCCCCACCGTCATCGGCGACGGCTCCCCCTCCCCGGGCCGCCAGACGTCCTCGAACAGCCGCTGGGCCGCCTGCAGGTGCTCGAGCTTGTGGAGCTCGCGCACGACGACGTCGGCGGCCGCGGCCGCGGCCACGGCGGCCTGGGTCGCCTCCGGCGGGTCGAGCGGGTCGGGTCCGGACATGGTGAGCGGATGCTACTGGGTGGCCGCGGCAAACGGCGTGGGTTCCCACCGTATGCGCAACCATTCGCCCCTGCCCGCCTTGCCTGGTTCGAAGGTGGTCCTGGCCAGGCAGTGATCGGTGGCAGCATCGATGATCTCCGGATACCGCGACCATCGGAGGCGCCATGCTGCTGGCCCACCTGTCCGACACCCATCTCACCACCGGGGTGCTCGCCGGCCAGGCGGCCGGGCGGGCCCACCAGGCGCTGGCCCGGGTCCAGGCGCTGGACCCGCGGCCAGGCTGCCTGGTCGTCACCGGCGACCTGGCCGACCACGGCGACCCGGCCGAGTACGCGGCGGCGCTGGCGCTGCTCGGCGGGCTGGACCTGCCCGTCCACGTCGTGCCCGGCAACCACGACCACGCCGGGCGGATGCTCCGGGCGCTGGCCGGGACCGGGTACGTGCGGGCGGCGGCCGAGGAGCCGGACCGCTGCTACTACCGGGTCGACTACCCGGGGCTGCGGCTGCTCTGCTGCGACAGCAGCCTGCCCGGGCGTGTCGACGGGGAGCTGGGGGCCGTCCAGCTGGCCTGGCTCGACCGCGAGCTGGGCCGCGACCCGGAGGTGCCCGCCGTGGTGGCCCTGCACCACCACCCGGTCCCGAGCGGCATCGCCGCCATGGACCGGGCGATGCTGACCGACGCCGGCCGGCTGGCGGCCGTCCTGGCCGGGCACCCGCCGCTGGCCCGCATCCTGAACGGGCACCTGCACCGGCCCACGGCGGCCATGTTCGCCGGCTCGCTGGTCACCTCCGCCCCCAGCACCAACCGGCAGGTCCTCCTCGACCTCGGCCCTGGGCGGCCCCTGGCCTTCGTCGACGAGCCGCCCGGTCTGCTCCTGCACCGGCTGGAGGGCGGCGCCGCCATGACCCACCTGGTCCCGATCTCACATTCCGGGCCTCCGATCGGCGTGCTCTGACGGGCCGGGTCAGCCGGCGGCGACGCAGGGCTTGGTGAAGTCGAACTTCTCGGCCGTCGGCCCGACGAAGAAGTCCTTGAGGACCGAGGAGCCGAGCGGGGCGCTCTCGTCGGGCTTGGCGATCAGGGCCTGGCGGACGGCGGTCTGGTTGGGCTCGCCGTTGTAGGACTTGTCGGGCAGGGCGCCCTCGTAGTCGACGTTGACCTGGGTGACGGCGGCGCGGACGCCGGCGCGGGTCAGGTCGCCGTTCTCGACGGCCCGCTCCAGCACGGCCTTGAGGGGGTAGGACCAGATCCAGCCGAAGGTGTAGCCGTCGTTGGCCGGGGCCTTGCCGCCCGCGGCCTCCTGCATGGCCCGGTGGGCGGGGGTGTCGGAGCCCCACGGGCCCCAGGGCGAGACGAAGTGGTAGAGGGCCTTGATGGCCGGGGCGGCCTCGCTCTTGAGCAGGGCCGGGTTGTAGGTCGGGACCGACCCGATGAAGCGGCCCTTGTAGCCCTGGGCGGCGGCCTTGCCGACGATCTCGGCCATCTCGGCCGGGCCGGTGGCGACCATGACCACGTCGGGGTCGGATCGCAGGATCCGCTCGACGGCGGCGTCCTGGTTGCCGGCCTGGGCGTTGGGGGTGGTCTGGACGGCGTGGGCCTCGGTCTGGAAGTCGACCCCGTTGGCCTTGGCCCACTCGGCCACCCCGGCGGCCGAGTCGCCGCCGTAGTCGCCCGGGTAGTGGACGGCCATGACCGTGCCCGGCTTGCCGAACTCCTCCGACGCCCAGTCGAGCCCGTTCATGGCCTCGGTGCAGTAGCTGTAGCCGCTCTCCAGGATGACGTCCTCGAACTCCCACCCCGACCACCAGGAGGCGGGGGCGGCGATGATGTCGGCCTCCTTGTACAGGGGCAGGCCGGCCAGGGTCGGCGGGGTCCCGAGGGTCTGGCCGAGGGCGAGGATCTTGGGCTCGATCTCGCGGTACTTGGCCACGTGCTCCTGGGGGTTGTACTTGTTGTCGCGGGTGTAGGTCTCGATGTTGACCTCGTACTTGCCGCCGATGCCGCCCTGGTCGTTGACCCGCTTCCAGAACGCCTTCTGGCCGTCGGTGATGGGCACGGCCAGGGCCCGGAACGGCCCCTCGGTGAGGTCGGACAGCACCCCGAGGTAGATGCAGTCGCGGTCGGGGTTGCCGCCCGGGCAGGGCTCGGTGGTCACGCCGATGTCGGTCTTGACCCCGGCCTCCTCGCCCCCGCCGCCGGTCTCGCCGCCCTGGCAGGCGGTCAGCAGCAGGGCGAGCACGGCGAGGACAGCGAGGATCCTTGGTTTGCCGATGCCGGCCATGGGGCCTCCTTTGGCTAGTACGAGAACGGCCAGGCTCTCCAGTAGTTGCGGGCCCGCACCCAGATGCCGAACAGGCCCCTGGGCTCGGCGATCAGGAACACCACGATCAGCACCCCGTAGAGCAGCGTCTGGAGCTGGAAGGTGGTGAGGACGCCGCCGGTGGACTGGCTGGTGACGAAGGGCAGGAACCGGGGCAGCTCCTCGACCAGGCGGGGCAGCAGGACCACGAACGCCGCCCCCAGCAGCGACCCCGACAGGGTGGCGACCCCGCCGATCAGGATCATGGCCAGGAACTGGACCGACAGCAGCAGGTTGAAGCTGCCCGGCTCGATGAACCCGGTGACCGTCGGCAGCAGCGCCCCGGCGATGCCGGCGTAGAACGACGAGATGGTGAAGGCGATCAGCTTGTGGCGGGTCAGCGACACGCCCATGACCTCGGCGGCCAGGTCGCGGTCGCGCACGGCGGCGAAGGCCCGGCCAACGGCCGAGCGGGCCAGGTTCTTGGCCGGGACGGCCAGGAGCACGAGCACGGCCAGGGCGATCAGGTACAGCTTGATCTCGCGGGTGACCGGGTAGCCGCCGAGGATCTCGCTGCGCCGGCCCAGGTCGACCCCGAGCAGCTGCAGCTGGGCGGCCGGCCGCCCCACCCCGGGCCCGCCGGTGACGGCGGTGAGCTCGCGGAACAGGTGCTCGCCGATGAACACCAGCCCCAGGGTGACGATGGCCAGGTACAGGCCCTTGAGCCGGATCGCCACCGGGGCGATCAGCAGCCCGACCAGGGCCGGGAGGAGCCCGGCGGCGGGCAGCCAGATGGCCATGTCGAGGCCGAAGCCGAGCGAGCGGCCGTCCGGGTCGCCGGAGAGGACGGCCGCCGTGTAGGCGCCCAGGCCGAGGAAGAAGGCGTGGCCGAGCGACACCTGGCCGGCGTAGCCGGTGACCAGGTTGAGCCCGATCGCCCCGACGGCGGCCAGACACGCGGTCGCCCCCAGGGCGGTCAGCTCGGCGGTGACGCTGAACGGGAACAGCAGCAGCCCGGCCAGCAGCAGCCCGAGCCAGACCCGCTTGGCCGGCGTGTTGAGCGGCGCCTGGTCGCGCTCGTAGCTGGTGAACAGCTCGGGCCGGCCCCTCACACCCGCTCCACCTCCCGGGTGCCGAACAGCCCGTAGGGGCGGACCAGCAGCACGACCAGCATGACCACGTACGGCACGACCTGGTCGACGTTGGCCCCGGCCCAGGGGAACAGCCGTTCCTGGTAGGTCTTGGTGTAGGCCTCGGCCAGGCCGATGAGCGGCCCCCCGACCACCGCCCCCGGGATCGAGTCGAGGCCGCCGAGGACGATCGCGGGCAGGGCCTTGAGGGCGACCAGGGTGGTGGCCTGGCTGAACCCGGCCCCGCCGGTGGCGACCAGCATGCCCGCGACCGCGGCCAGCGCCCCCGAGATGGCCCAGGCGAGCCCGAACATCCGCCCGGCCGGCACCCCGAGGGCGAGGGCGGTCTCCTGGCTGGCCGCGGTGGCCCGCATGGCCAGGCCCAGGCGCGAGTGGCGCAGGAACAGCCAGAGCAGGGCGACCACGGTGGCGGTGACGGCCAGCTTGGCCAGGTCGGAGTGGAACACGACCACCCCGGCGACCTCGGTCCGCTCCAGCCCCCAGGGGTGGCCGACCTGGCGCAGCTCCAGCCCGATCAGGTCGCCGGCCACGACCTGGAGGACGATGAACACCCCGACCGTGACCATGGTGGCCGAGAACACCGGCTCGCCGACCATGGGCCGCAGGGCGATCCGCTCCACCGCCGCCCCGATCAGGGCGGTGACGAGCACGGCCAGGGCCAGGGCGGGCCAGAACCCCAGCCCCACGACCAGGGCGAAGTAGGAGGTCCAGTAGGCGCCCAGGATCATCAGGGCCGGCTGGGCGAAGTTCACCACCCCGGTGCCGCGGTAGACGATCACGAACCCCAGCCCGAGCAGGGTGTACAGCGACCCCTGGGCGAGGCCGCGGACGGTCGAGGACAGGAACTCCTCCATCAACGATCCCTCTGGTACATGCCCTCGATGAGGTCGCCGAAGGCCCCGGTGATGGCGGCCCGCTTGACCTTCTGGGTGGCGGTCAGCTCGCCGTCCTCGTGGTCGAGCTCCTTGGGGATCAGGCGGAACTTCTTGATGCTGTCGGCCCGGGCCAGGCGCCGGTTGGTGTCGTCGACCACCTCCTGGACCAGGGCCAGCACCTCGGGCTTCTCGGACAGGTCGCGGTAGGTGGTGTAGGGGATGCGGCGGCGCTGGGCCCACTCCCCGACCGTGTCCAGCTCGATGCCGATGAGGGCGGTCAGGTAGGGGCGTCGGTCCCCGACCACCACCGCCTCGCGGACGTAGGGGGAGAACTTGAGCGAGTTCTCGATCTCGGACGGGGAGACGTTCTTGCCGCCCGAGGTGATGAGGATGTCCTTGAGCCGGTCGACGATCTTGAGGTGGCTGCCGTCGACCCACTCGCCGACGTCGCCGGTGCGCAGCCACCCGTCGTCCCCCAGGACCTCGGCCGTCCGCTCCGGCTTGTCCCAGTAGCCGGCGAACACGCCCGGGTGGCGGGTCAGGATCTCCCCGGTCTGGTCGTCGAGGCGGAGCTCGACCCCGGGGTGGGGCTCGCCGACGGTGCCGACCTTGACCCGGCCGGGCCGGTTGGCGGTGGCCACGGCGCTGTTCTCGGTCATGCCGTAGATCTCGTGGATGACCACCCCGAGCCCGTAGAACCACTGCAGCAGCTCGGGGGCGATCGGCGCCGCCCCCGACCCGGCGAAGCGGCAGCGCTCCAGGCCGAGGCGCTTGCGCAGGGAGCGGAACAGGAACGGGTAGCCGAGGGCGTAGCGCAGCCGGGTCGAGCGGGTGTGGCTGCCGCCGTTGGCGACCAGCTCGGCCCCGATGCGGGCCGCCTGGCCCATCCACAGCCGGTAGTTGGCCCGCTTCAGCGGCGACGCCGAGGTCATGCGGATCTCGACCGTGGCCCGGACCTTCTCCCAGATGCGGGGCACGGCGAAGAACAGGGTCGGCTGGACCTCGCGCAGGTTGTCCTGGACGGTGTCGATCGACTCGGCGAAGTGGACCTGGGTGCCGGCGGCGGCGTTCTCCCACTCGGTGGCGATCCGCTCGGCCACGTGGCACAGCGGCAGGTACGACAGGGTGACGTCGTCGGGGCCGGGGTTCTCGAAGAAGCCGCCCTGCTCGACGAGGACCTTGATGGCGAAGTCGATGTTGGCGACGGTCAGCATCGCCCCCTTGGGCGGCCCGGTGGTGCCCGAGGTGTAGATGAGGGTGGCCACGTCGCCGGCGGTCACCTGGGCGGCCCGCTCGTCCAGGAGCCCCGGGTGCCGCTGGCGGTGGTCGCGGCCCAGCTCCAGCAGCGCCTCCCAGGACAGCAGCGCCGGGTCGTCGTAGGTGCGGACCCCGCGCGGCTCCACGTAGACGATCCGCTCCAGGGCGGGCAGCCCGTCCTTGACCTCCAGCGCCTTGTCGACCTGCTCCTGGTCCTCGGCCACCAGCACCTTGGCCCCGGAGTCGGCCAGCAGGTAGGCGACCTCGGCCGGCGGGTTGGTCGGGTACAGGCCGACGGTCATGGCCCGCAGGGCCACGGCGGCCACGTCGGTGTACAGCCACTCGGGCCGGTTCTCGGAGTGGATGGCCACCCGGTCGCCCGGCTCGACCCCGAGGGCGGCCAGGCCGTGGGCGGCCAGCTCGACCTGCTCCCAGTAGCCCCGCCAGGTGATCTCCTGCCAGATGCCGAAGCGCTTCTCGCGCAGGGCCACCGTGTCGGGGGTGGCCAGGGCCCGGTCCCGGACCCGGGAGGCGACGGTGGCCACCCCGGCCCGTTCGGTGACGGCGGTCATCGGGGCACCTCCACGGCCGGCTCGTCGGCGGCGGCCCGCGCCCTGCCGTACTGCTCGCCCAGGTAGGCGCGGATCACGTCCGGGTGGTGCTGGATCTCGGCCGGCGGGCCGACGGCGATGGGGATGCCGAAGTCCAGGGCCAGCACCCGGTCGGCCAGGTCCATGACCACGCCCATGTCGTGCTCGACCAGGATCATGGCCAGGGCCAGCTCCTCGCGGATGTCGAGGATGAAGCGGGCCATGTCCTCGGTCTCCTCGACGTTCATGCCCGACACGGGCTCGTCCAGCAGCAGCAGCTTGGGCTCCATGGCCAGGGCCCGGCCGAGCTCGACCCGCTTCTTGATGCCGTAGGGCAGGATCCCGACGGGCAGCTTGCGGTAGCGCTCGATCTCCAGGAAGTCGACGATGTCCTCCACGACCCGGCGGTGGCGGACCTCCTCGCGGCGGGCCCGGCCCAGCCACAGCAGGGCCGAGGCGACGCCGTAGCCGACGTGGAGGTGGCGGCCCAGGAGCAGGTTGTCGAGCACGGTCAGGTGCTCGAACAGCTCGATGTTCTGGAAGGTGCGGGCCATGCCGGCGCGGGCGATGCGGTCCGGCTTGACCCCGACCAGGTCGCGGCCGGCGAAGCGGATGGCGCCCTGCTGGGGCCGGTACAGGCCCGACAGGCAGTTGAACAGCGAGGTCTTGCCGGCGCCGTTGGGGCCGATGACGGCGAACAGCTCGTGGGGCTGGACCTCGAACGACACCGCCCGCAGGGCCCGGATGCCGGCGAAGCTGAGGTGGAGGTCGTCGACCTCGAGCAGGGGGCCGGTCACGACAGCCACCGCTTGCGCCGCCGGTAGTGCTTGACGTCCCGGAACGAGCGGGCGTGGCCGCCGGCGTGCAGGCCCAGGTAGAACTCGCGCACGTCCTCGTCCTGGGCCAGCACGGCCGCCGGCTTGTCCAGGACCAGCTTGCCGACCTCCATGACGTAGCCGTGACCGGCGATGGACAGGGCCATGCTGGCGTTCTGCTCGACCAGGAGCACGGCCGTGCCCTGGCGGTTGACCTCGAGCAGGAGGTCGCGGATCTGGGCCACGACCAGCGGGGCCAGGCCGAGGCTGGGCTCGTCCAGCAGCAGGTAGCGGGGGCTGGTCATGAGCGCCCGGCCGATGGCCAGCATCTGCTGCTCCCCGCCCGACAGGTAGCCGGCGACCTGGCCCCGGCGCTCCTTGAGCAGCGGGAACAGGCCGTACACGCGGTCCAGCCCCTCGGCCAGCTGCTTGGGCTTCGGATAGCCGCCGACGCGCAGGTTCTCCTCCACGCTGAGCTCGGCGAACACCCGCCGGCCCTCCATCACCTGGCCGATGCCGGCCCGCACGATCTCGGGGGCCTCCAGCCGGTCGATGCGCCGGCCGTCGAGGGAGACCCGCCCCTTGGTGATCTCGCCCCGGTGCAGGCCGAGCAGGCCGGTGACGGCCCGCAGGGTGGTGGTCTTGCCGGCGCCGTTGGCGCCGAGGAGGGCGACGATGGCGCCGTCGGGCACCGTGAGGCTGACCCCCTTGAGGACCAGCAGGACGTCGTCGTAGACGACTTCCAGGTTCTCCACGGCGAGCATCGGCGCATCGGCCTCCCACCTGTTCCTGGATTGGTAGATAACCGGCACAAGTGCACATGTCAATCAGCAACACGGTGCGGACGCGCCCGGGCGGATGACAGCGACCCCGAGGCGGGCGACACTGCCGGTCATGGAGCGATCCGCGCGCCTGCCGAGCTGGGCGGGACGCCGGCCGTGGACCGGCGACGTCCTGCTGGCCGCCGGGCTGGCCGCCTTCGGGTCTACGGCACCCTTGGCGCGGCCGGCAACCAGCCGACCAGCTCCCCCGCCTCCTGCCCGCCTTCGGGTTGCTGCTGGGGGTGCCGCTGTGGGCCGGGTGGGCGGCCGGCGTCCGGGGCCGGCGTGGCCCTGCACGTCCTCGACCGGCGGCCCGAGGAGGCCCGGGCGGCCCTGAGGCGATCCGCCAGGGCAGCGCCGGGGCGATGCAGGAGCTCCGGGCCGCCCTCGGGGTCCTGCGCGACCCCGGCGGCCGGCCGGCGCGGGCGCCCGCGCCCGGCCTGGGCCAGCTGGCCGAGCTGGTCGCCGGGGTCGCCGGGGCCGGCCGGACCGTGGAGGTGGTCGTCGAGGGCGACCCGGGCGAGCTCCCGCCAGCGGCCGACCTGGCCGCCTACCGGGTGGTCCAGGAGTCCCTGACCAACGTGGTCAAGCACGCCGGCCCGGCCACGGCCACGGTCCGGGTCGCCTACGAGCCCGGGCAGGTGACGGTGGAGGTCACCGATAACGGCATGGAGTTGGCCTCTGACGGCATGGAGTCGGCCTCCGGCTGACGGGCAACAGACCCCGACCCG
>DASUPQ010000434.1 GCA_036280995.1 Actinomycetota bacterium
GGGGTCTCGGTCCCGCCCCCGGCGACGGACGCCTCGGCCTCCTCGGGCGGGGCCACGCGGCTGTCCAGCCAGGTGTTGACGACCACGAACACGGCCGCGCCGGCCAGCAGCCCCCCGCCCGCCGGGGCCACCCCGCCCAGCTCGACCGCCTCGGGAAAGAGCTCGAAGGCCAGCGCCGATACCATCGCCCCGCTGGCGAAGGCCAGCATGACGCCCGTCACGCGCTTAGGCGCCTCCCAGTAGGACCCGAGCGCCCCGCCCACCACCAGCGAGCTGGTGGCCAGCACCCCGAACAGGACCGCTTCCCACATGGCAAGGGGTTCGTACCTCCCGAGCGCGGTCCTAACCCGGTGGATCCGGGGCCGTCCGGGCCGTCGCAAATAAGAGGTCCTGGATCGGCCGGGTGCGCAGGGCCGGCTGCCTCCACGCCGACAGGGCTAACGACAGCCACGCCCACCGTGCCTGGCTGCGGCGTCGTGGAATCCGGCCACGGATTGTTCGGCGTGGGGTCGAGTCGTCGGCCAGGCTTGCGTTCGTGTTGCTGGCCTGCGCAGTCGTCTGCTGCAACCGGCTCGACCGGCCAGGGGAAATGAGAGCGTTGCTGGGTGTGCCTGGCTAGGCTGTGGTGCGGCTTGCCCCGGCGTGGGAAGCACGCCGAGTTGCTGGGGTTACTCCCACTCGATCGTGCCCGGAGGCTTGGAGGTGACGTCGTAGGCGACCCGGTTGACGCCGGGGACCTCGCCAACGACCCGGGTCGAGATGCGCTCCAGCACCTCCCATGGGAGGCGGGCGAAGTCCGCCGTCATGGCGTCCTGGCTGGTCACGGCCCGGAGCACGATCGGGTAGGCGTAGGTGCGGCCGTCGCCCATGACCCCGACGGTCCGCACCGCCGGCAGCACCGCGAACCACTGCCACAGCTCACGGTCCAGCCCGGCCCGGCGGATCTCCTCGAGCACGATGTGGTCGGCGGCCCGGAGGGTCTCCAGCCGCTCGGCGGTGACCTCGCCGACGATCCGCACGGCCAGGCCGGGACCGGGGAAAGGCTGGCGCTGGACCACGTCCTCGGGCAGGCCGAGCTCGGTCCCGACCCGGCGGACCTCGTCCTTGAACAGCAGGCGCAGCGGCTCGACCAGCTCCAGGTCCATGCGCTCGGGCAGCCCGCCGACGTTGTGGTGGCTCTTGATGGTGGCGTTGCGCTTGCCGCCGGACTCGACCACGTCCGGGTACAGGGTGCCCTGGACCAGGTAGCGGGCGTCGCCGTGCTCCTTGGCGACCTCCTCGAAGACGCGGATGAACTCGTTGCCGATCGCCTTGCGCTTGGCCTCGGGGTCGGTCACCCCGGCCAGGCGCTCCAGGAACCGGTCGGCCGCCTTGACGTGGACCAGGTTGACCTTGAAGTCGCGGCGGAAGGTCTCCTCGACCTGCTCGGCCTCGCCGTGGCGCAGCAGCCCGGTGTCGACGAACACGCAGGTCAGCTTGTCCCCGACCGCCCGGTGGACGAGCAGGGCGGCCACCGAGGAGTCGACCCCGCCCGACAGGGCGCAGAGCACGTGGCCGTGCCCGACCCGCTCCCGGACGGCCGCCTCCTGCTCCTCGATGATCGACACGCTGGTCCAGTTGGGCCGGCAGCCGGCCGCCTCGTAGAGGAAGTTCTTGAACAGGTCCATGCCCCGCTCGGTGTGGGCGACCTCGGGGTGGAACTGGACCCCGTACAGGCCCCGCCCGGGGTCCTCGAACCCGGCCACCGGGGAGGCGTCGGTGCTGGCCACCACCCGGGCCCCGGGCGGGGCGGCGGTGACCGTGTCGCCGTGGCTCATCCACACGACCTGCTCTTCGGGCAGGTCGCCGAACAGGAGGCTGCCCTCGGGCTGGGCGCGCAGGGTGGTGCGGCCGTACTCCCGGACCCCGGTGGCCTCGACCCGGCCGCCCAGGGCCCTGGCCATGGCCTGCTGGCCGTAGCAGAGCCCGAGGACGGGGATGCCGAGCTCCAGCAGGCGCGGGTCGAGGGCGGGGGCGCCCGGCTCGTAGACCGACTTGGGCCCGCCGGAGAGGACCAGGGCCTTGGCGTCGTGGGCGCGCACCGTGTCCGGGTCGACGTCGCAGGGGACGACCTCGGAGAAGACGTGGCACTCGCGGATGCGGCGGGCGATGAGCTGGGCGTACTGGGCGCCGAAGTCGAGCACCAGGACCGTGTCGTGCCCGGGGGCCGGACGCGCTCGGAGGGCACCAGGCTCCGGGCGGGCGGCCTCGACCTCGGCCAGCGAGGCCTCGATCGGGGCCGGGGTCGTCATGGGCGCAGGATACGGGCTCCGGCGGTGGATTGCTCGCACCGCTTGCGGAGGAGTACCGTAGATGGCGAGAGGGGCGTCGCCGCCCCTTGGTGCCCAGACCTCGCACCACACACCGGACGCCGGGTGTGTGGTGCTTTTTGTTCTCTTGGTGGAGGAGGCGACGGTGACAGAGCCGGAGGAGCCCATCCCCGCCCCGACCCGCCGGCGGGCGCCCGGCGCCGACCCGGCCGTGCGCTCGTTCGGGCAGGCCCGGACGTGCGCCGCCGACGGCTGCGAGACGCGGCTGTCGCGCTACAACCCCGACACCTTCTGCTCGGTCCACCGGGGCTGGGACCGCCAGGTCGTGACTCGTCGTCGCAAGGGCGACGACGACTGAAAGGCACGACGACTGAAGGCAGGGAATCCTTGAACGCACCGGGGGGCTGCGCCCCCCCGGACCCCTGCCCTCAACCCATCCCGACGCCCTGGGAGCGCTGCAGGAGCTTGCCCTCGGTCTGGAGCGCCGGGGCGACCATGACCTCGGCCTTCTGGAACTCCTTGACCGTCTGGTAGCCGGTGGTGGCCATCGAGGTCCGCAGGCCCCCGAACAGGTTCATGCTGCCGTCGTTGACCGGCGCCGGGCCGAGCAGGATCTCCTTGAGGGTGCCGAGGGAGGTGGTGCGCACCCGGGTCCCCCGTGGCAGGTCGGGGTGGAAGGTGGCCATGCCCCAGTGGTGGCCGCGCCCGGGGGCCTCGACCGCCCTGGCCAGGGGGGAGCCGATCATCACGGCGTCGGCCCCGCAGGCGATCGCCTTGGCCACGTCGCCGCCGGTGCGCATGCCGCCGTCGGCGATCACCTGCACGTAGCGGCCCGTCTCCTCCAGGTGCCGGATGCGGGCCCCGGCGGCGTCGGCCAGGGCGGTGGCCATGGGCACGCCGATGCCGAGCACGCCGCGGGTGGTGCAGGCCGCCCCCGGCCCGACCCCGACCAGGATCCCGGCGGCGCCGGTGCGCATCAGGTGCAGGGCGGTGGCGTAGGAGGCGCAGCCGCCGACGATCACCGGCAGGTCGTAGTGGGCGATGAAGGTCTTGAGGTTGAGAGGCTCGCTGCTCGAGGAGACGTGCTCGGCCGAGACGACCGTGCCCTGGATGACCAGGATGTCGAGCCCGGCCTCGAGGGCGAAGCTGTGGTAGCGGGCGACCCGCTGGGGGGTCAGGGAGGCGGCCGCGACCACCCCGGCGTCCTTGATCTCCCTGACCCGCTGGCCGATCAGCTCGGGCTTGATCGGCTCGGCGTAGATCTCCTGCATCCGCTTGGTGGCGTCGGCGTCGGGCAGGCCGGCGATCTCGGCGTAGACCGGGTCGGGGTCCTCGTAGCGGGTCCAGAGACCCTCCAGGTTGAGCACGCCGAGCCCGCCGAGGCGGCCCAGCTCGACCGCGATCCGGGGCGACACGACGCCGTCCATGGCCGAGGCCAGCAGGGGCAGCTCGAAGTGGTAGGCGTCCAGGTCCCAGGAGATGTCGATGTCGTCGGGGTCGCGCGTCCGCCGGCTGGGCACGATCGCGATGTCGTCGAACCCGTACGCCCGGCGGCCGCTCTTGCCGATGCCGATCTCGACCTCAGCCACGTTGCCTTCCTCCCAGCAGCGGTACCTCGTGGGTTTGGGTGCAGATAGACGAACGGACCCGTCCGCTGGCGCGGCGGGCCCGGGGAAGGTGCATGTCCGACGCTAGCAGCGGGGTTCTGTGGAGGTCAAGGAGAGCCCGATCGGCATCCGCGCTACCATGCCAGGGAGAGCTTCGCATCAACCTGACTTCGGAGTGCCCGTGCCCGACCCCCTCGACCCGTTCGAGCCGCAAGACGACTCGCCCCCCGAACCCATCGACGAAGAGGAGCGCGCCGCGCTCCTGGATGATCTCGCCGACCTGGCCGAGTTCCGCTCGGCGCTGGAGCAGCGCGGCTTCCTCGGGGTGGTCATCTCCTGCCCCGACTGCGAGGAGGACCACTTCTTCGGCTGGAGCCTGCTGCGCGAGAACCTGGAGCACATCCTCCAGCACGGCGAGCCCCGGGTCCACGAGCCGGCCTTCGAGCCCGCGGTCGACCACTACGTGACCTGGGACTACGCCAAGGGCTTCGTCGACGGGCTGCTCGAGGGGGAGCACGAGCAGGGCCCCCTGCGGGACGGCTGGACCTCGCCGGCCGAGGCGGCCCGCCGCCTGCGCCGCGCCCTCACCACCCGCGGCCTGTCCGAGGACGAGGTCGCCGCCGTCCTCAGCGAGGGCGGCCTCCCGCCTGGCGACGCTTCCGCCGGGCCAGACGGCGGCCGGTGACCGCGGCCGCGGCCGTGGTGACCCCAGCGGCCATGCCGGCGGGCAGCCAGACCAGCCACAGCCGCCGCCGGGTGCGGAAGTCCTGCACCGGCCAGCCCCGCTCGGTGGCCAGCTCGCGCAGGTAGCGGTCGGGGTTGACGGCCACCGGCCGGCCGACCCCCTCCAGCAGCGGCCGGTCGTTCACCGAGTCCGAGTAGGCGCTGCTCTGGCGCAGGTCGAACCCCTCCTCGTCGGCCAGGCGGACCACCGCGTCGAGCTTGGCCGGCCCGTGCAGCACCGGCCCGAGCAGCCGGCCCGTGTAGGTGCCGTCGACCAGCTCGGCCTCGGTCCCCAGGGCCCCGTCCATGCCCAGGTAGGTGGCGATCCCCTGGGCCAGCTCCCGTGGGGCGGCGGTGACCAGGTAGGTCCGGTCGCCCTGGGCGTTGTGCTCGTCGATGACCCGCCGCATCCCCGGGTAGATCCTGGGCCCGATCACCTCGACCACGATGTCGTGGCCGATCTGGGTCAGGTCATCGCGCCGCTTCCCCTCGATGAAGGCGAGGGCCTGCTCGCGGGCCGCCTCCATGCCCTTGCGGCCCTCGGCCCCGGTGAGCCGGAAGACCAGCTGCCCGAAGGCGAACCCGGCGATGTCCCGCAGCTCGTAGAACCCGCGCCGGTACAGCCCGCGCGCGAACAGGTACATGCTCGACCCCGGCAGGAGGGTCTTGTCCACGTCGAAGAACACCGCCCGGCCCGAGCTCACCCCGGTGTCGCTGCCGCCGGTCGCCCTGGTCAGGGTCACGGAGTGGCCGACTCCTCCAGCGCCCTCCGGAACCAGGGCACCGTCCGCTGGACCCCCTCCTCCAGGCTGACCTCCGGCTTCCACCCCAGCCCGGTCACCGCCCTGGTGATGTCGGGCCGCCGCACCTCCGGGTCGTCGACCGGCCGGGGCCGCAGCTCGATCCTCGCCTCGACCCCCGCCGCCCGGGCCACCGTCCGGGCCAGCTCCAGGATCGTCACCTCCTCCGGGTTCCCCAGGTTGACCGGCCCCACCAGGTCGCTCCCGAGCAGCCGCCAGATCCCCTCGATCAGGTCGTCCACATAGCACAACGACCGTGTCTGGGTCCCGTCCCCGTGCACGGTGAGCGGTTCCCCCCGCAACGCCTGCACGGCAAAGGTGCAGAAGGCGCGCCCGTCGTCAATTCTCATCGAAGGTCCGTACGTGTTGAAGATGCGCACGATCCGCACCTCGACCCCGTGGCTGCGGTGGTAGGCCATGGCCAGGGCTTCGGCGAAGCGTTTGGCCTCGTCGTAGACGCCGCGGGGGCCGATGGGGTTGACGTGGCCCCAGTAGGTCTCGGGCTGGGGGTGGACCTGGGGGTCGCCGTAGACCTCGCTGGTGGAGGCGAGCAGGAACCGGGCCTGCTTCTCCTTGGCCAGGCCGAGGGCGTGGTGGGTGCCGAGGGCGCCCACCTTGAGGGTCTGGATCGGGTACTTGAGGTAGTCGATCGGGCTGGCCGGCGAGGCGAAGTGGAGCACGGCGTCCAGCGGGCCGGGCACGTGGATGAAGTCGGTCACGTTGACGTTGACCAGCCGGAACCGTTCGCCGACGAGGTCGGCCACGTTGGCCGCCCGGCCGGTGAGGAAGTTGTCCATGCAGACGACGTCCCAGCCCTCGTCCAGGAGCCGCCGGCACAGGTGGGACCCGAGGAAGCCGGCACCGCCGGTGATCAGGGCTCGTGGCACGTCAGCGGCTCCCGCCGTCGGGCGCCCGGACCGGGCGGCCGACCCCGGCGACGGTGAACCCGGCGGCCACGAACGCGTCGGCGTCCGCCGCGTTGCGGGCGTCGACCAGGATCGGGTAGGCCATGCGGTCGGAGAGGTCGGCCGGGTCCAGCTCGCCGAACTCGGCCCACTCGGTCATCAGCACGATGGCGTGGGCGCCGTCGGCCACCCCGACCGCCTTGTCGGCCAGCTCCAGGCCGGGGACCTGCCGGGCCGCCGCCTCGCCGGCCACCGGGTCGTAGGCGACCACCTGGGCGCCGTCGGCCAGCAGGTCGCGGGCCACGTCGATCGCCGGGGCCTCGCGCAGGTCGTCGGTGTTGGGCTTGAACGACAGCCCCAGCATCCCGATCCGCTTGCCGTCCAGGTGCCAGAGGGCGTCGCGGACCTTGTCGACCACGGCCCGCCGGGCCTCGTGGTTGATCTTGGCCACCTCGTTGAGGATGCCGAAGTCGACCCCCAGCTCGCGGGAGCGGTGGGCGAAGGCGGCCACGTCCTTGGGGAAGCAGCTCCCGCCGTAGCCGGCGCCGGCCTTGAGGAAGTGGACGCCGATGCGCGGGTCGAGGCCCATGCCCCTGGCCACCAGGTCGACGTCCGCCCCCGACCGCTCGCACACCCTGGCCACCGAGTTGATGAAGCTGATCTTGGTGGCCAGGAAGGCGTTGGAGGCGTGCTTGATCAGCTCGGCGGTGGCCCGGTCGGTGGCCAGGAACGGCGCCCCCGAGCGCTCCAGGATCGGCTGGTAGAGCTCGCGGAGGGCGGCCAGGCCCCGCTCGGAGCTGGTGCCGACGACCACGCGGTCCGGGTCGAGGGTGTCGACCACGGCCGAGCCCTCGCGCAGGAACTCGGGGTTGGAGGCGACCTCCCAGTCGGCCTCGGGCCTGGCCTCGCGGGCGATGACCCTGGCCACCCGCTCGCCGGTCTGCACCGGCACGGTGGACTTCTCGCAGATCAGGCGGAACTCCTCCGGGGGCAGGCTGCGGGCGACCTCGCGGGCCACCGCCTCGACGTAGGCCAGGTTGGGGCTGCCGTCGCCGCGGCTCGGGGTGCCGACGCAGACGAAGATCACGGTCCCGTGCCCGACGGCCTCGGCCTTGTCGTCGACCACCCGGAGCCGCCCCGACCGGACCACCTCGCCCAGCAGCTCCTGCAGGCCGGGCTCGTAGAACCAGGAGCGGCCCTCCCGGATCAGGTCGAGCTTGCTGACGTCGTCGTCGTCGACCACGACGTCGTGGCCGACATGGGCAAGGCAGGCGGCGGTGACGAGGCCGACGTGGCCGGCGCCGATCACGGTGACGCGCATACTGGAGGCTCCCCCCGGGTCTTCACTGATGAGATCGCGCCGGACGATTCTAGTGGATGGCCGCCGATTCGGAACCGAGCGACCATCTTGTCCGGCTCGTCTGCCGGTGCGACACTGCGGCAGCCATGGGTCCGCGCCCCGCCCTGCCGCTCCGGCTCTGCCGCCTGCTCCTGGTCGCCACCGTCCTGGGGGCCGGGGTCGTGCCGGGGTGGGCTGGCCGGGCCGAGGCCGCCCCGCCGGCGCCCGCGGGGCCGGAGGCGGTCCGGGCCAGGTACGCGATCCTGGTCGACCCGGCGAGCGGGGCGGTGCTCTGGGGGCGGAGGAGCCGCACGCCCGCGCCCCCGGCCAGCCTGACCAAGATGCTGACCGCCCTGGCCGTCCGGGCCAGCCTGGAGCTGGACGCCGTGACCGTGGCCTCCAAGGCGGCGGCCGGCCAGCCGGCCCGGCGCCTGGCCGTGCGGCGCGGCCAGAAGCTCACCGTCGACCAGGCCCTCAAGGCTCTGATGATCTCCTCGGCCAACGACGTGGCGGTGATGCTGGCCGAGGCGGCCGGTGGGTCGGTGGGCCGGTTCGCCAAGGCCATGGACGCCGAGTCGGAGCGGCTCGGCCTGCGGGGATCGTCCTGGCGCAACCCGCACGGCCTTGACCAGCGCGGGCACCGCTCGACCGCGTTCGACCTGGCCATCCTCGCTCGGGCGGTGCTCGGTGACCGCTGGCTGGCCCGGGTCGTGCGCAAGCGCCATGCCGCCTTCGTGACCCCGAGCGGCCGCCGGCACTCGCTCACCGCCCGCTCCCGGTTCCTGCTCGGCTACCGGGGCGCGGTCGGGGTCAAGACCGGGTTCACCGACGACGCCGGCCACTGCCTGGCCGCCGCCGCCACCCGGGGCGGGCGGACCCTGCTCGCGGTGGTCCTGCACAGCCCCGACAACGCCGGCGACGCCGGGCGGATGCTCGACTGGGGGTTCGGCCGCGGCCGGGCGGCCCGGACCGGCCTCCGGCTGCCGGCGCCGGTGGCCCCGGCGAGCGTGACCGCCCTGCTCACGCGCCCGCCGGCGGCCGTGGAACGCCACCACCCGGCCGACGCCGAGGTGCTGGCCTCGGCCGGCCTGGCCGGGGTCCGGGCGACGCCGCCGCCGCCGGCGGGTTCCCGGGCCCTCTGGTCCTGGCGGGACCGCCAGCGTGTTGCCACCGCCGCCGGCGCCGTCGCCGCCTTCCTGGCCGCCGTCGCGCTCACCTTCCACAGACTCCGCCAGCGGGCTTGACTCCTGGGCCCAGGTGATCGAACATATGTTCGAAGAGTGGGGAGTCTCGGAACGCACGGAGGGGAGGAGCCGGCGGATGCTGATGAGGACGACCATCGGCCCGGACGACGCGGCCACCGTTGGGGAGCTGCTGCGCGAGATCGGCCAGGGCAGGACCACGCCCGAGGAGCTCCGCGACGCCGCCGTGTACTGGTCGGCCGCGATCGACCCGGACATGGAGTGCGCCGACCTCCAGACGATCGCCTGGCTGCTCCGAGACGCCAGCGCCCACCGCCGGGTCCCCACCGCCGAGCGCGACCGGGCCCGCTACTGGGCCGCCTACCTGGAGGGCCGCATGGCCAGCTGACGCGGGGACCGGCCGGGCGTCGGTTTCGCGGCCCACGAGTGGTCGTCGCCCTCACCGGCAGGCGACGACCACACGCCGCACGCCCAGCCGGTCCCCCACCATCCGCAGATCCCGCGGCCATGGCCCCCGCCACCGACGAGCCCGGGGCCATGGCCCACCACCCGAACCGGGTCACGCACCCGCCGCCTCCCGCGGCGGCCACCCCTTACCCGAACGTGACCAGGTTCAGCCGGAAGCCCCGGCGCGCCAGGCACCGACCGGCTCCGTGTCCCAACCGGCGGCGCGCCGGGGCTCCGGCATCCCCACCCTCAGCCGCCGTTGAGCCCGGCGAGGATGGTGCGGGTGGCGGCGGCGGGGTCGGGGGCCTCGGTGATGGCGCGGACGACCACGATCCGGGTGGCGCCGGCGGCGGTGACCTTCGGGAGGTTGGCGGGGTCGATGCCGCCGATGGCGAACCAGGGCTGGGGTGGGGAGAGGGCGGCGACGGCCCTGAGCAGATCGGTGCCGGTGGCCGGGCGGCCGGGCTTGGTGGTGGTGGCCCAGACGGGGCCGGCGACCAGGTAGTCCCAGGGTTCGGCGGCGGCGCGGGCGGCCTGGCCGGGGTCGTGGGTCGAGCGGCCGAGGAGGACGTCGTCGCCCAGGATGCGCCGGGCCCAGGGCAGGGGCAGGTCGTCCTGGCCGAGGTGGAGGACGTCGGCGCCGGCGGCCAGGGCGACGTCGGCGCGGTCGTTGACCGCGAACAGGGCGTCGTGGCGCTCGGCGGCGTCGCGCAGCACGGCCGCCGCCTCCAGCAGCGGACCGGCCTCGGCCTGCTTGTCCCGGAGCTGGATCAGGTCCACCCCCGCGCCCAGGACGGCGTCGGCGAACTCGCCCAGGTCGGCCCGGATCGGCGTGCAGACATACAGCCGGGAGGCGGCCAGCCGCTCCCGGCGGGCCGCCCCGTCCCGCGTCCGGCTCACCCCTCCCCCGGCTGGCGGGGCTGGCCCTGGGGTTCGCGGGTTCCCTCGGCGGGCCGGTCCGACAGGTCGGGGACGCCCTCGGCGGGGGTCGAGGCCTCGGCGTAGAGGCGCCGGGGGATGCGGCCGGCCAGGTGGGCGAGGCGGCCGGCCTCGACGGCCTTGCGCATGGCCTCGGCCATCAGGGCCGGCTCCTGGGCGCGGGTGACGGCGCTGGCCAGCAGCACGGCGTCGCAGCCCAGCTCCATGGCGATGGCGGCGTCCGAGGCGGTGCCGACGCCGGCGTCGAGGACCACCGGGACGGTCGCCTGCTCGATGATGATGCGCAGGTTGTAGGGGTTGGCGATGCCCATGCCGGACCCGATGGGCGACCCCAGGGGCATGACCGCGGCGCAGCCGAGCTCGGCCAGATGGCGGGCCAGGACCGGGTCGTCGTTGGTGTAGGCGAGCACGGTGAAGCCGTCGTCGACCAGGGTCTCGGCGGCGTCGCGGAGCTCGACCGCGTCCGGGAGCAGGGTGCGGTCGTCGCCGATGACCTCGAGCTTGATCCAGTCGGTGTCGAACGCCTCCCGGGCGAGGTGGGCCGTGCGCACGGCGTCGCGGGCGGTGAAGCAGCCGGCGGTGTTGGGCAGCAGGCGGCACCCGACCCGCCGCAGGACGTCCAGGATCGAGCCTCTGGCCCCCGGACTGGTCCGGCGGAGGGCGACGGTGGTCATCTCGGTCCCGGAGGCGGCCAGCGCCTGCTCCAGCGCCTCCAGGCTGGCCGCCCCCCCGGTCCCCATGACCAGCCGGGATGAGAAGCTCTGGCCGGCGATGACG
>DASUPQ010000435.1 GCA_036280995.1 Actinomycetota bacterium
GACGAGCTCGGCTACCGCGGCACCGTCGGCCTGGAGGCATGGGCCTCCGGCGACAGCGAGCAGGCCCTGTCCCGCTTCCGCGAAGCCTTCACCGTTCCCGACCAGGACGGCAACGCCGCCCACCCCGCCTGACCCGGCGACCAGGACGGCCGGTCGCGGCGGCGGCGACCGGTCACGGTTGTGCCGGACCGGACGCTTGACACCTTCCGCGCCATCCCGCACACTACCCAGGTTGGAACGTTCCAACTACTCTGACCACGGCGGATGGAGGACGTGTCTCGCCCATGGAAATGCTCATCGGTGGCCGCTGGCGGCCCGGTGGAGGAGCGGTCGAGGAGGTGACCTCGCCGTTCGACGGGGCCGTGGTGGGCACGGTGCCGGTGGCGACGGTCGAGGACGTGGACGCGGCCCTGGCCGCGGCCCAGGGCGGGGCCGAGGTGTGGCGCCGGACCCCGGCCCACGAGCGGATGCGGGTCCTGCTGCGGGCGGCCGGGCTGGCCGACGAACGGGCCGAGGAGACGGCCCGGCTGATCAGCGGGGAGTGCGGCAAGACGATCACCGAGGCCAGGGGCGAGGCGGCCCGCTCCGGGGACCTGATCCGGCTGGCCGCGTTCGAGGGGACCCAGCTCTACGGCGACAGCCTGCCGCTCGACGCCAACCGCGGCACCGGGCAGGACAAGATCGGCTTCACCCTGCGCCAGCCGTGCGGCGTGGTCGTGGCCATCACCCCGTTCAACTACCCGGCCCTGCTGGTCCTCCACAAGCTCGCCCCGGCCCTGGCCGCCGGCAACGCCGTGGTCCTCAAGCCGGCCCGGAACACGCCCCTGACCGCCCTCGCCCTGGCCGCCTGCTTCGTCGACGCCGGCCTGCCCGACGGCGTCCTCTCGGTCGTCACCGGCCCGGGCGGGGCCCTGGGGGACGCGCTCGTGACCGACCCGCGGGTCCGCAAGATCTCCTTCACCGGCTCCACCGCCACCGGGGAGCGGATCACCCGGGTGGCCGGGGTCAAGAAGCTCTCGCTGGAGCTGGGCGCCTCCTGCCCGGTGGTGATCCTGCCCGACGCCGACCTCGAGCTCGCCTCCTCGGCGGTGGCGGCCGGCGGCTACGTCAACGCCGGCCAGGTCTGCATCTCGGTCCAGCGGGTGATCGCCCACCGGGCGGTGGCCGGCGACTTCCTGGACGCGCTGGTCCCCAAGGTCGAGGCCATCCGCACCGGCGACCCGGCCTCGCCCGACACCGGCATGGGCGCGCTCATCACCGCCGGCGAGGCCGAGCGTGTGCGCAAGGCCATCGCCGAGGCGGCCGCCGCCGGGGCCCGCGTGCTCACCGGCGGGGACCGCGAGGGGGCGGTGGTGCGGCCGGCCGTGGTTGCCGACGTCGACCCGGCGTCGCCCTTCAGCCAGGAGGAGCTGTTCGGCCCGGCGGTGGCCGTCAGCCGGGCCGACGGCTGGGCCGAGGCGATCGCCCAGGCCAACGGGACCGGCTACGGGCTCGGGTCGGGGATCTTCACCGCCGATGTGGCCGGGGCCGTCCAGGCCATGCGCGAGATCGACTCGGGGACCATCCACGTCAACTGGACCCCGCTGTGGCGGGCCGACCTGATGCCCTATGGCGGCCTCAAGGGCAGCGGCATCGGCAAGGAGGGCCCCCGCTCCGCCGTCGAGGAGATGACCGAGGTCAAGACGGTCGTGCTCCACGGCCGTCCCTGGTGACCAACCGTCGAAGGGAGATCGACCCATGACCGCTTCCGACCGGCGGACCGTGCGCCTGACGGTCGCCCAGGCCATCGTCAGGTACCTCGCCGCCCAGCACTCGGTGGCCGACGGCGAGCGCCGCCGGCTCGTCCCGGCCGCCCTCGGCATCTTCGGCCACGGCAACGTCGCCGGCATGGGCCAGGCCCTCGACCAGCTCCACGACCGGCTGCCGTTCATCCAGGGCCGCAACGAGCAGGCCCTGGTCCATGCGGCCACCGCCTTCGCCAAGGCGACCCGCCGCCGGGCCACCCTGGCCGTCACCGCCTCGATCGGCCCCGGGGCGCTCAACATGGTCACCGGGGCCGGGGTGGCCACCGTCAACCGGCTCCCGGTGCTGCTGCTCCCCGGCGACGCCTACGCGACCCGGCGCCAGGGCCCGGTGCTGCAGCAGCTCCAGCACCCGACCGAGGCCGACGTCAGCGCCAACGACGCCTTCCGGCCCCTGGCCCGGTTCTTCGACCGCATCACCCGTCCCGAGCAGCTGCTGACCGCCCTGCCCGAGGCCATGCGGGTGCTCACCGACCCGGCGGCCACCGGCGCCGTGGTCCTGGCCCTGCCCCAGGACATCCAGTCGCACGCCTACGACTACCCGGCCGGGCTGTTCGAGGAGCGCGACTGGCCCATCCGCCGGCCGCTGCCCGACCCCCGGGAGGTGGCCGAGGTCGTGCGGCTGCTGTCGCGGGCCCGCCGGCCGCTGCTGATCGCCGGCGGCGGGGTCGTCTACTCGGACGCCTCCCGCGAGCTGGAGGCCTTCGCCCGCGCCACCGGCATCCCCGTGGCCGAGACCTTCGCCGGCAAGGGCGCGGTCCAGGACGGCGACTGGTGGCTGCTGGGCGGCATCGGGCTGGAGGGCACCCCGGCCACCAACGCCCTGGCCCGCCAGGCCGACCTCGTCCTCACCGTCGGCTCGCGCCTGACCGACTTCGCCACCGCCTCCCAGTCGCTGTTCGAGCACCCCGAGGTGCGGTTCGCCTCGGTCAACGTTGACGGCCACGACGCGGCCCGGCTCGGCGCCACCCCGATCATCGGGGACGCCCGCCTCGCCCTGGCCGCCCTCACCGAGGCCGCCCGGGAGGCCGGGGTGGCCAGCCCCGAGGCGTGGCGGGAGGAGGTCCGGGCCCAGACCGGCGCCTGGGCGACGGCCCGGGCGGCCGCCCTCGACCCCGACACCACCTTCGACCGCTCCACGGTCCAGGGCGACGTGATCCCCGACACCGGCGCCGAGCGGACCCAGGGGCAGATCATCGGCCTGCTCCAGGAGCACGCCCGGCCGGGCGACACCATCATCGCCGCCGCCGGCGGCCCCCCCGGCGACCTCCAGAAGGTCTGGGACGCCACCGGCGGCCGCCACTGCCACCTGGAGTTCGGCTTCTCCTGCATGGGCTACGAGGTGCCGGCGGCCATCGGGGTCCGCCTGGCCGAGCCCGACCCGGCCCGCCGGGTGCTCTCCTTCGTCGGCGACGGCACCTTCCTGATGGCCCCGACCGAGCTGGTCACGGCCGCCCAGGAGGGGCTGGCGGTGACCGTGGTCATCCCCGAGAACCACGGCTACCAGGTCATCCACCGCCTCCAGATGCTGCGCAGCGGGCGCGAGTTCGGCAACGAGTTCCGCTACCGCAAGGGCGGCCTCGACCTGGCCGCCGACGCCACCCAGTCGCGGCTCGAGGGCGACTACCTCAAGGTCGACCTGGCCCAGGTGGCCGCCGGCCTGGGGGCCCGGGCGGTCCTGGCCCGGACGGCCAAGGAGGTCCGCGACGCCCTCGCCGACACCCGCGACCATCCCGGCCCGGTGGTGATCGTGGTCCCGGCCATCCCCCACGCCGACCTGCCCGGCGCCGGCGTCTGGTGGGACGTGGCCCCCGCCGAGGTGTCCGAGACACCCGGGGTGGCCGAGCTGCGGGCCGAATACGAGCAGGGGCTGGAGCTCCAGCGGTGGCACGGATGACGGCCACCGGCACCGTCCCGGCGGGGACGCCGCTGGACGCCGGCCGGCTGCGGGCCCGCCTGGCCGCCGGCGAGGCGACCGTCGGGACCTTCCTCGGCATGGCCTCGCCGGTGGCGGCCGAGGTCTGCGCCGCCGCCGGGCCCGACTGGGTGCTGCTGGACCTGGAGCACGGCGGCGGCGGTGAGGAGCAGGTCGGGGCCACCGTCCTGGCCGCGGCCGCCTACGGCGTCCCGACGGTGGTCCGGGTCGAGACCGACGCCCGCATCCGGCTCGGCCGGGTGCTCGACCTGGGCGCGGCCGGGGTGATGCTGCCCCGGCTGGCCTCGGCCGCCCAGGTCGGCGAGGCCGTCCGGCACCTGCGCTACCCGCCGCGGGGCGACCGCGGCGTCGCCACCTACAACCGGGCCTGCCGCTTCGGCCTCGACCCGGGCGCGCTCGACCGCGCCGACGACGAGGTGCTGTGCGTGGTCCAGATCGAGTCGGCCGCGGCCGTCGCCCAGGCCGACGCCATCGCCGCCGTCGACGGGGTCGACGTGCTGTTCGTCGGCCCCCGCGACCTCAGCCACGACCTCGGCGTCCCCGGCGACGTCACCGCCCCGGCCTACCTGGAGGCGCTGGAGACGGTCCGGGCGGCCGCCGCCCGCCACGGCAAGGCCTGCGGCCTGCTCGTGGGCGACGGCGCCGCCGCCCGCCGCCTCCGCGGGCAGGGCTGGGCCTTCGTCGGGATCGGCTCCGACTCGACCCTGCTCGCGGCCGCCCTCGGCACCGCCCTGGCCGCCGCCCGCACCGACGACCTCCCAGGAGGGGACCGCTGATGGCCGAGCCAACCATCACCCCCCGTCACGACGTCGGTGTCGGCCTGATCAGCGTCGGCTGGATGGGCAAGCTCCACAGCCGGGCCTACCGGGCGCTGCCCTACGTCTACCCGGAGACCGGCATCCGCCCCCGGCTGGTGCATGCGGCCGACACCGCCGCCGACCGGGTCGACTACGCCACCGACGTGCTCGGCTATGCCAGGGGCAGCACCGACTACCGGGAGGTGCTGGCCGATCCCGAGGTCGACGTGGTGTCGATCTGCGCCCCCAACATGCTCCACCGCGAGATCGGCGTGGCCGCCGCCGAGGCGGGCAGGCCCTTCTGGATCGAGAAGCCGGTGGGCCGCAACGTCGACGACACCGCGGCCGTGGCCGCCGCCGCCAACGCCGCCGGGCTGGTCACCTCCATCGGCTTCAACTACCGGCACGCCCCCGCGGTGGAGCACAGCCGCGAGCTGGTCGCCTCCGGGGCCCTTGGGCGGGTCACCAACGTCCGGTCGGTGTTCTTCACCGGCTACGCCTCCGAGCCCAAGGGGGCGCTGTCGTGGCGCTTCAACCGCGAGCTGGCCGGCAGCGGTGCCCTCGGCGACCTGCTCAGCCACGTGGTCGACCTGATGCAGTACGTGGTCGGCCCGGTCGCCGAGGTCACGGCCTTGACCAGCACCGTCTACAGCGAGCGCCCGATCCTGCCGATGGGCTCGGCCACCCACTTCGCGGTCATCGAGGACGGCGAGCTGGGGCCGGTCGAGAACGAGGACTACGCGGCCGCCCTGGTCCGGTTCGCCGGCGACGCCCAGGGCGCCGGGGCGGTCGGCACCCTGGAGGCGTCGCGGACGATCGTCGGCCCCCAGTGCGGGCTCGCCTTCGAGCTGTACGGCACCGACGGCTCGCTGGCCTGGAACTTCGAGCAGATGAACGAGCTGCGGGTCTGCCTGGGCCGCGGCGGCCCCCACCAGGGCTACACGACCGTGCTGGCCAACCCCCACCTGGGCGACTACGCCCACTTCCAGCCCGGCCCCGGGATCGCCATGGGCTACGACGACCTCAAGGTCATCGAGGCCAGGAAGTTCCTGGCCGCCGTGGCCGGCGGGGAGCGGCGCAACGCCACCATCGAGGACGCCCACGCCGTGGCCGAGGTCATCGCCGCCGCCGACGCCTCCGCGGCCAGCGG